>JACOEJ010000011.1:52620-54205 GCA_024998645.1 Nitrospira sp. | reverse complement strand
ATCAGGAACTCGGAGAAGCTGGCCTCCGTCGGCAAGCTCGCGGCGGGAGTGGCCCATGAGATCAACAATCCGCTGGGCGGTATCCTGAACTGCCTCTACAATCTCGGGAAGGGGACAATCGCACCGGCCCGGCGCGAGGAATACCTGGCCTCGATGGAAGACGGGTTGCATCGTGTGCAGAAGATCGTCCGGCAATTGTTGGATTTCTCTCAGCAGCATCAGCCGGAATTTGCGCCGGCCGACATCAATACGGTGATCGAGCGGGTGCTGGTGCTGACGAACCATTTGTTCGTGCCGAACCGGATTGTGCTCGAGTCCTCATTGGGCAACGGGTTGCCGGCGGTCATGATCGATCGGCACATGATCGAGCAAGTCTTGATGAATCTGATTTTGAACGCCGTGCAGGCGATGAAAGAGGGCGGGGTCCTCTCGATCCGGACATGGGTAGAAGAGGGGATCTGTCTGGTGGAAATTCGGGATACCGGGTCCGGGATTCCGGTGGCGGTCCTGCCGAAGATTTTCGATCCGTTCTTCACCACGAAGCGCGAAGGCGAAGGGACCGGGTTGGGTTTGTCGGTCAGTCTTGGAATTGTGGAACGGCATGGAGGCAAGATTCTTGTGGATAGTGAAGTCGGCAAAGGCACAGTCTTTACGCTCTGGTTGCCCGTTTCCCGCGAGCGGCAGCCGGTGGAGCGGGTTTCATGACGCCACTCACGATTTTGATCGTCGATGACGAACCATTGATGCGCTTGTCCATCGTGGATGCTCTGGAAGCGGTCGGTCACGACATCTGCGCCGCCGCCACCGGGACCGAAGGGATCGAAGAGGCGCGCCGGCGGGAGTACGATCTCGTGATCACCGATCTGCGACTGCCGGGCGCCGATGGCCTGGCGGTGCTGAAGGCGGCCAAAGAGGCACGGGCGCAGACCGAAGTGGTGGTGATCACGGCGCACGGCTCCGTCGAAACCGCTGTGGGGGCGATGAAACTCGGTGCCTTCGACTACATCACCAAGCCGTTCAAGATGGATGAGCTGCTGCTGATCGTCGAACGCGCGGGAACGGTGGTCGCGCTTCGCAAAGAGAATCAGGACCTGAAAGAGATTTTGGAGGATAAGTTCAGTTTCGGCGGTATTCTCGGATCTAATACGAAAATGCGCGCGGTACTGGACAAGATCAAGACGGTCGCGGCCACAGACTCCACGGTGTTGATCCTGGGCGAAAGCGGGACAGGAAAAGAACTGGCGGCCAATGCCGTGCATCAGAACAGTCCGCGGCGGGACTATCCCTTGATCAAAGTGAGCTGTGCGGCTCTTCCGGAATCGCTGCTGGAGGCGGAGCTCTTCGGTCATGAAAAGGGAGCTTTCACCGGCGCGTTGCGACAGCGGCGGGGCCGGTTCGAAATGGCAAATCGCGGGACCTTGTTCCTGGATGAAATCGGAGAAATCTCGCCGGTCGTCCAGGTCAAACTGCTGCGGGTGCTCCAAGAGCGGAAGTTCGAAAGGGTCGGGAGTAACCAGACAATCGATGTGGATGTGCGGCTGGTCTGCGCGACGCAAAAAGACTTGCGGAAAGAGGTGGCAGGGGG
>JACOEJ010000011.1:0-52520 GCA_024998645.1 Nitrospira sp. | reverse complement strand
ATGTGCGGCTGGTCTGCGCGACGCAAAAAGACTTGCGGAAAGAGGTGGCAGGGGGTCGGTTCCGGGAAGACCTTTTTTACCGTTTGAACGTCGTCCAGGTGGTGATTCCGCCGCTGCGCGCACGGCAGGAAGATATTACCGTCATCGCCGATCATGTCTTGCAGACTTGCTCAACCAAGATGAACAAGAAGCTGCGGGGCTTTTCCCAGCCGGCGCGAGAGCTGCTGCTCCGCTATTCCTATCCGGGTAACGTGCGCGAGCTGGAGAATATGGTTGAGCGTGCGGTTGCGCTGGGCCGTGATCGGGAACCGATTCAGCCGTCCGATCTGTGCGGCTTTCAGGCCTGCCCCTATCTGGGCGGAGAGCCGCAAGAGTCCTGTGGCTTTTGTAATGAGGGCTTGACCGGAAAGCCCAAGAAGAAAGAGCTGTCGCTCACCGCGCTCTCGACAGCCCGAGAAGCCTTTGAGAAGGAGTATATCCTCTCTGTTTTGGAACGGGTGGAGGGGAGTCGCACCACCGCATCGAAAATCCTCGGTCTTTCCCGTAAAGCCTTGTGGGAAAAGTGCAAACGCTACGGCATTCCCTCGGCGAGGGATGAGGGAGACGACGACTAGCGAGCATCATGTCTCGGGCTCTCCTTCCTTCATTCCCTCCCCCATGCCATTCCGAAAGGACTGTTATGAAACCAGGCTATCGTATCGTCATCGTCGATAAAGCCGGCGTGCTGGTGTCTGAATTTCAGCTGACAGAGGCGGCCCTGGCTCAGCCGGAGGCCTTCGTCGCCGCGTTAAAACAGGCGGTTGAAGATGTAGAGGAGGAAGAGGTCTGAGGTTAATCTGGGGGTGAGAATACTGCGGAAGGAACTCTCGTCAGCCGGCAGTCTGCTGCCGGCTGACGAGCAACTGCAAGATTTATTCGGTCGGTTCGACGCCGCCTTCCCAGAGCTTGATTGTGCGATCCCAGGAGGCGCTGGCGAGCCGTTTGCCGTCCGGGGAAAACGTGATTTGGCGGACGCCGGCGGTATGGCCCTTCACGGTCTTGAAGTGCCGTCCTGCGGCGATATCCCAGAACTTGATGGTGTTGTCGTCCCCGGCGCTGGCGAGCACTTTCCCGTCCGGAGAGACGGCCAGCGACCTCACCCAGGCAGTGTGCCCGGTCAGGCACTTTTTCTCAATTAGCTTGGGCATCTCGAAAAACTTGATGGTTTTGTCGCGGCTGCCGGTGATGAGGGTTTTGCCGTCCGGCGTGAAGGTCATGGCGCCGATCCAGTAGTCCATAGGCTTTTGGAATCCGCCGTCGTCCTCGATAAAGTAGCCGCGGGTTTCAGTGGAGTCATCGGCATCGCGCTGCCAGTGCCCGTCGTGCAAGACTTTCTCCTCGCCGCTCGGGAGCACTTCCCACAACTTAATTTTTCCGATGTCGGTACCGCTCGCCAGGTGGATGCCGTCAGGCGAGAAGGCGACGCAGACGGACCAGTGGTGATCGTATTGGTCTTTGCCCAGGAGCGTCATCAACTCGGTGCCGGTTGTGACTTCCCAGATCTTGATGTCTTTATTGTGGCTCCCGCGCGCGAGCATGAGGCCGTCCGGCGAGAGGGAAAGACTGCACACATTGTGATCGTACCGGGTGAACAGGAGCTTGGTCGGTTCGCCGGTTTTCGGATTCCACAGGCGGATCGTGCGGTCTTCGCTCGCCGTGGCGAGGGTTTGTCCGTCCGGCGTAAAGACGATGGCGCGAATGTCGTTGGTATGGCCGCGGAGTGAGCGCAGGAGCCGGCCGGTTTCAATATCCCACATGCGGACCAGGCGTTCCGCCCCGCCGCTGGCCAGGGTCAGTCCATCGGGCGAGAAGGCGACGGCCCAGACGCCGTGCGAGTGCCCCCGAAAAGTCTTGATTTCCCGGCAATCGGTTTTCCAGTATTCGAGAAAGTCGACGGGCGGCGGGGGTGTCACTGCCGGAGGGGTACTGGGCATAGGGGGCGTCATTGTGTGTTCAGGCATTGGGTGCTCCACTCACCGGGAGGACTAGGGCCCTCCCTTGATTGCAAATCGTCTTTTAGGGCCAGTATACTTCTGTCGTCAACGCTGGGAGATCGTAAGAGATGCTCGGCGTTCAAGTCAAGGTGGCGCGGGGCGCCGCATCTCCCCGCGTAGGCGATTCCGGTGGTGTCAACGCACTGAGTGCTCGTCACATCCATTCTTTCGAGGCTTCCAATGGAAATCAGATTTCAGCCCGCATTGCTGCAAGAAGTCATCGACTCCTTTGTTGAAAAGACGGAGCGTGAAGGCGATCCGACCTACTATAAGGAGTTCCATGAGCATGCCGATCCGATCTACGAGAAATTCATTCTCGAGGACCGGGAAGGAGAGTTTAAGAAGCTGTATCAGTATTTGTTCGGGACGTGGGGATTTTCGGACATTATCCGGGATTCATTCAACGAATATCCGCTCTTAAAGGATAAGGTCGGGATTGTGCTGGTGAAGGGCGTCTTGAAAGAAGATCAGGAAGGCGTCGACATTCTCCGCAAGTGGGGATCGGTCGAGCAGGATTTGGCCAGGGATTTTGAGGCCAAGGGCATGAAGGGTGTGGGTATCAAGTTGATCCCGCGACGGTTTTATGATCCTGCCTTGACCCGCTATTGCCGCCATGAACTGATGCACATCTCGGACATGCTCGACCCGGTCTTCGGATATGACCCTGATACGAAGGTCGGGCAGAATTCCGGAGAAGAAACGTTGATCCTGCAGCGCTACCGCGTGCTGTGGAGTGTGAGCGTCGATAGCCGGTTGAGTGCGGCAGGTCGGGAGCCGATGCTGAGCAAAGAGGATCGGTTCAAAGAGTTTCGGTCGTGGTATCGGAAGATCGCGCCGCCCCAGTTGAAATCGGTATTCGAAGGTCTTTGGCAGATCTCGTATTTCACCCATTCCGAGTTGATCGAAATGTCGACCGATACCTTGCGTGTGATGGATCGCGCGGTCGATGTGGAAGGGGGCGAGGTTCCGGAGACGGAAAATAAGGTCATGCTGATGCCGGGCTTTCCCTGCCCGCTCTGCCGCTTCCCGACCTATTCGTGGGTGGAAGATATGGGCACCAAGCTGGAACCGTATGTTCTGGATTTCATCCGCGAGAACCATCCCGGGTGGGACATTGAGTACGGCGGCTGCGACCGGTGCGTGGAAGTGTATAAGCTGCGGGCCGATGGCGTGATGTAGGTGCAGATCGTGAAAACGTCTGCCAACTTCGTTCTCGCATCGTTCAAGGTCTCCACGTACCGCAGAGGGTACGCGGCGGCCTTTCACTCACTGCGGCCTCGTTGAACAGGCGTTTTGATCATCTGCTGGATCAACGAACACCATGGCATCTAATCCTTCATATGGCCGGCGGGACTTTCTGAAAGATTCCGTAATGTCCGTCGCTAGGGCGGCACAGGAGTTTTCCAAGCACGTCGATGCTGTGCCTGAGGTGGCGGCTCCGGTCTTGCGGACGGATTGGCTTCGTCCGCCGGGGGCTGTAGAAGAAGCCTTGTTTCTGGATCGCTGCACGAAATGCGGCGACTGTATCAAGGCCTGCGATCCGGGTGCGATTGTCTGTCATGCCGGTGACGGGACCCCGGTGATTTTTGCCGACCAGTCGCCCTGTCTCTTGTGTGACGATCTTCCCTGCATTGCCGCCTGTGCAACTGACGCATTGCGGCCGGTCGACCGGATGCAGGATGTTCGACTCGGCGTAGCGGTAGTGTCTCAGCGGCTGTGTACGGCCGGGCAGGGGTGTCATGCCTGTGTCTCGAAGTGCCCTGTGGATGCCTTATCGATGGATTTTTCGACCCTGCGGCTTGAGGTATCCGCAGAGGGTTGCGTGGGCTGTGGTATGTGCGAACATATCTGTAATACCGTCAATGATCATGTCGCTATCCGTGTGGCACCCGTGCGACAACTCGTCGGGTTCTGAGAGTCGATGAAAATTGAAATCAACCGTTCTGAGGCGGTGAATTGAAATGTCTAGAGAAAATAAATAAAAAATAAACCGGCTGAAATCTATGGATTTAAGTCCGAGTTCTTGCTTGACATCTATTTGACCTTTACCTATCATACGCAGGCCCGTGATAGGTCAAAGTAGTGCTGGTTCAGAAGTTGTGTGAGTTGTGAGGCCTGGGTTGAGTCCCACATCCAGGAGACAATTGTCATGACGAGTAAACAATCGGTGCAGACTGCAACATCTACCGCTGCTACCGTTATTTCTACTACCCCGACGATCAAAGATTCTCCGGCAGTTGAGCGGGCGCTCAATCGCAGCAAGTTATATCTCCTTGTTTCCTGGAGCCTTTTGTATCCAGAAGACGAAGAATTTCTTGATTACTTGCAGTGCGGGGAGTTTGTGGAAGACGGCCGAGCGGCCTTGGACGCTCTCCAGGCTGCCTTGGATGCCAATCAGGGCGGAGATCGTGCGAAATTGAAGCTGGCTGCTTTGAAAAAGCAGTTGGATAATGTCGAAAAGCTGGTTGCGTCAGAGTGCGTGAACTGGCAGTTAAGCGATCTGCAGTCGGAGCATCGGCGTGTGTTCAGCAATGTAATCACGCTGGATTGTCCTCCGTACGAAACCCTCTTCGGTAACGATCACGTGTTTGCGCAGTCCCATACCATGGGCGACATCGCCGGCTTCTACAAGGCATTTGGCGTCGAGTTGTCAAAGGATATTCATGAGCGGCTCGACCATCTCAGCGTCGAGTTCGAGTTCATGCATTTCCTGGCCTACAAAGAATCGTATTCCCGCTGCCATGACGGTGCCGACAAGACGCAGATCGTTGTGGATGCGCAGAAAAAGTTCGTCAAAAATCACATCGGGCGTTGGGTGCCGCTGTTTTGCCGGATGTTGACGAAAAAGTCAGATTCCGGTCTTTTCAAGATCGTCGCGGATATGACCTCTGATTGGATTGAATTCGAGACCGCATTCCTCGGAGTCACCCCGCAGCCTTACACGGAAACAGATTACCGTCCGGCGACCTTTAATTCGCCTGAAGGTCAGACGTACGAGTGCGGTGCGCAGGATCAGGGGAATGAGCTGAGCGTATTGTTGAACGAAGTCGGCGCGCAGTCCTTCCTGGATGTGAAGGACAAGGATAAGGACAAGGAGGAGGGCGGACCAGTCGGAACCGCGTAGGTTCCGAGCAATTATTTCTCGTTTTCTCGACGGTAGTTATACGGTAGTTATTTTGGGCGATGTTATTTAATCATTAATTTGAGAGGAGGGATTATCTGTATGAGAGTTGTGCAGACGACCAACAAGAAATTGGTGTTTAGCATCCTGCTCTCTGCCCTCGTCGTCGGCGTCATGCTGACGATCGGGCAAGTGCCCTTGGCCGTAAGCCAGCCGGTGACGATCCCGGCGAAGGCAGTCAAGGGACCGATTCCCATGGATGGCGCCAACCCCGTGTGGGAAAGCGTTCCTGGCGTAATCGTTCCGTTGAGCGGTCAGCTGATTACCACCCCGATGCACCCGAACATCTCGGTGAAGTCGGTGTTCGTGAAGGCCATGAGCAACGGTAAGGAGCTCGGCCTGCGCGTGGAGTGGAACGATCAGACGAAGAATGACACAGCCATCGGTCCGCAGGACTTCCGCGACCAGGCTGCGATCATGTTCCCGGTCACCACGTCCGGTGCGCCACCTTTCCAGTGTATGGGTCAGTCCGGCGGAACCACCAACATCTGGCGGTGGAACGCGGAATGGCAGAAAGACCTTGGTAAGGACAGCGCTGGTATGTGGGACGTGGACGATCAGTACCCAGGCATCTTCTGGGACTACTATTTCGAAGAACCGGCCGGTGGCGTGACCTATCCTGATCGGATCGGTCGGAGCCTTGGGCCATTCAACTCAGGTATCTGGTCCGGCAACATCATGTCCGATCCGACGCTTCGTGTGAGCTCGGTTGAAGACCTGAATGCCAACGGATTCAGCACCCTCACCACCCAATCCCATCAGGATGTATTCGGGAACGGTGTGTGGGAGCCGTCAGGCTCCGTCAAGGGTGGCGGTTACACTGGTCCGACCTGGCGCGTGGTCATCAAGCGCAGCCTGGAGACCAGCGATGCAAACGATACGCAGTTCAAGGCGGGTATGTCTGTGCCCATCGCCTTCGCGGTGTGGGATGGGAACAACATTGAGCGCAACGGTATGAAGGCGCTCTCCACCTGGTTCACACTCAAGCTTCCGTGAGTGAAGCGGTCTCGCGAGAGACCACCGCTCACCGCTGAATGCGTTGAGGTGAAGTGAGAAAATGGCCCCGGGTCTGCGCTATGTGAATAGCGAAGTGACCCGGGGCTTTTTATTTTTTGCACGGTTACTGCATAGCTTGAGGGAGGCTATTTCACTCTCAAAAGTGCGATGCAGCAGGGTTGCAAATGAAGAAGACGGGAGTGTATAAACGATCAGTGAAATCCTTCGAAACTATCTGATTTTCCGAAGATATTAGAAAGTGGTTTCCATGAAAGTCTCGTTATTATTTCCGCCTACCTGGCATCCCTCTCAACCGTATCTCAGTCTCCCTTCACTTACCGGATTCCTGCATCAAGGCGGCGTAAAAAACGTCTCCCAGCGGGATCTTGGAATTGAGTTGCTCGACCAACTCCTGACCCGCTCCTTCGGGGCTGAGGTTCATGAGCAATTGCTCGCAAAGCAGCGAGAGCTGGAAAAGAGTACGTCTGGAGAGACTGGTCCGGGGAGCCGTGAGCATGCTGCCAAAATTGCGGAGTCACTCGACCGGTTTCCATATTTGATCGATCGGGTAGAGCTGGCAAAGGAGACGCTGCGTAGCGAGGCATTTTATGACCTCGATGCCTATCGCGGCAGTCTCTTCATGATCGATAAATGGCTGGAACTGGTGTCATCGGTATATTTTCCGACTCGACTGACGGTCGTGGACAATCAGTTCAACAATTATTCGATCTATTCTTCGAAAGACCTCATGAAGGTCATTCGAGATGAAGCACAGAATCCCTACATCAGCCTGTTCCGCGATAAATTCATTCCGTCGATCGTGAACGACCGGCCGGATCTTATCGGGGTGTCGATTACGGCAACTTCGCAGATTATTCCAGGCTTGACGCTGTGCCGGTTGATCAAGGAAGCGGCTCCCGATCTGCATATCACAATCGGGGGAAGCATCTTTACCCGCTTGGTCGATAATATTCGTCGATGCCCGAGTCTCTTCGATATCACCGACGACATTGTGGTGTTTGAGGGTGAGACGGCGTTACTGGAACTGGTCAATCAGATGGCCGGGAAGAAAGATTTCAGCAAGGTGCCGAATCTGATCTATCGGCAGAACGGAAAAATCACAGTCAATCAGCCTTTCTATTCTGAGAATGTGAACCAGTTGCCGGCGCCGAACTACGATGGATTTCCTCTCGACAAGTATCTCTCGCCGGAACCGGTCCTGCCGGTCCAGTTTTCACGCGGGTGCTACTACAAAGATTGCGCGTTCTGCGCCCTGACGCTCGATCACCAGAATTTCAGGCAGAAGGAGCCGGGCCGGACTATTGAAGAGCTGAAATGGCTCAAGCAGCGGTATGGGGCGCAGAATTTCTTTTTTACCGACGAATGTTTTGCGCTCGCACCCACTAAGCGGCTCTGCCAGCAGATGACGGAGCAGAAGCTGGATATCAAATGGACCTGCGAAATGCGGTTCGAAAAGAACCTCTCCCGTGAACTCCTGACGTCCATGCGTGATGCCGGCTGTCTCAAGATCGTGTTCGGATTGGAGTCCTTCAACCAGCGCATCATGGATTTCATGAAGAAGGGCATCAAGCAGGAGTGGGTCCGGCGGATCGCCGACGACTGTGTGGACCTGGGAATCGCCGTCCATTGCTACATCATTGTCGGATTCCCCACGGAGAAGGAAGAAGAAGCGCTGGAAACGATGAATTTCATCGTGGAGAACAAGAAGCTGCACGAATCGTTCGGATTCTCCTGCCAGCCCTGCCTGTTCGATCTTGAAAAGGAAGCTCCGATCATGAGCGATCCGGGAGGATACGGGATACGCAGAATCATGCGGCCTTCCGCAGAGGATCTGAGTCTGGGCTTCTTTTATGAGGTGCAGGAGGGGATGACGCCGGACGAGTCGGAAAAGCTCTATCAGCACGTCTATGAACGGGTCAGTGAAGTGGTTTGCGAATTGCCCTTCAATTACTCGATGGCTGACGGATTGCTCTATATTGCCCATGAAAAGGCGCAGGCCGGCCAGGCGCCGCAGCCGATCAGCGCGTCCTAGTTTCCTCGGACGGCGGCCGCGCCCCGGCATTGACCCTGTTTTTTTGTGACAGCTATAATCAAACCCTTGCTGGTTGGAGTGTACGAGGGGCATGAAGAGCGTAACGATGAGTGATCGGATTTCAGGCCGGATCAGCGATTACGGCCCGATGTTCGAATATACGATCAAGCTCGTACTGCTGACCTCATTTTTTGAGCTGGTGCTCTATCGCCTGGTCTCGAGACTGGGGATGCATCTGAGCAAGATGGCTGTGGCACATCCGTGGATCACCCCGACCTTCAGTACGCTCACGGAGATTGGGACCTGGCTCCTCAACATCGTGGCTATTCTCTTGTTCCTCGCGCTGGGTGTGACGATGGTCAATCGAAGCGCCGGCCAGGAGGTGAGCCGGATGACCAAAGTGGCGATGAGCTTCGTTGTGTTGCTGCTGCTCTTAACTGCGGCCTTTTTGGTGGTACCTTCCGGGATGGTCGGGTCATTGATCTATAACGTCATCGCCTTTCTGGCTTTGGCGTTATTCATGTTCGAGTATGTCTCCACGCAACAGCAGCGGTCGCACCAGGTGCTGGGAGTTACGTTCTTTTTCGGTATTTCGGGATGGCTCTATTACCAGATTCTTTCCACCGCCTATAGCGTGGCCAACACCGTTGCTGCGCCGCCGTTCGTGTATGAGGCCCATCGAATCGGCGAAGCGTTGATGGTCTTGGCGAGCTTTCTGACATTTGTGGCCTACGGCCAGGGTCTGTCACTCAAGACCAAAAATCGCGTTCAGCGCAATCGGGCGATCTGGTTCTGGGCGACGACGGGGACGATCTTTACGACGCTCATCTTTACCGACTATCTGCTCGGCTTGTATGATCCAGCCTTGGCTTCCGCGGTCCGGCAGGCGTCCCAGGGGATCGGGTGGATTTTCCAGTTCGGCATGGGCTATACCTTCTATCTGCCCTTTGCTATTTATATGGGGGGCCTGCTGTGCTGGTCCTATACCGTCATCAAGCTGCTCAATATGGGGCGGCTGGCGGGGTATGGGATTGGACTGATGTTTATCGCAGGGTATGCGTTGCTCTTTTCCAATCTCACGTTGATGGTGATTCTGGGAGTGATGCTGCTCACGATGGATCGGGTCAGACAGGCGGTCTCGGAGTCTCCGTCGACGGCCACGAATACGCTCATGGGCTCTTCGGATGCCCTGGCAACCGAACAGGTATAATCACCGCAACTGAACACAGGGGCATGTATGGACACAACGAACCCAAGCAATGAACCCACGCAGACGGCTACCGCGCTGGATCCCGGAGATCAGCCGCTCTCGCCAGACGAGGAAATCCTTGCGATCGAGAAATTGCTGGCGGAGGAGCCTGACGATTTTCAGGCCCGCTGCCGGTTGGGCGAATTGTATTTCAGCAAAGGGCGAATGGACGATGCCTTGATCGAGGTCAAGAAGTCGATTGAAATGGCCGAGGGATTGCGCGCCGAGATGAATCGCTCGCTCGCCATGTATTATTCGAACCTCGGGACCATCTACGCAACAAAGAACATGGCCGACGAAGCCGAGGCTGAATTCAAGCATGCGCTCGATGTGTTTCCGCATGACATCCTGGCGCTGTTCAATCTTGGTCGTGTCTATGCGGACAAGAAGAAGTTCATGGAAGCCAAGGATTACTACGAGCGCCTCGTCGAGATGACGCCGGAAGATCCGATCGCCTGGTACAATCTCGCCAGCGTGTATGTGGAGCTGGATAATCCCCTGGTGTCCGACTACAACACGATAGATATGGGCATCCAGTGTTACATGCGCACACTTGAACTCGAGCCCACGCATCTGGAAGCCAGCTTCAAATTGATGGAGATCGCGCTGAATCACAAGAAGTCTGACCTGGCGATCAAGGTGATGGAGAGCGCCGTCGAGAACAATCCCGACGAGCCCCTGGCGTACTACAATCTCATCAGTGTGTACGACAAGTGCAAAATGTTCGAGCAGGCTGAAGAAGCACGGAAGCGGTTAAAAGAGCGGTTTGCCAAGAAAGCCAAAGAGAGTTCCGCATCCTGATTTACCCCTTACGAAGGAGTCCATCATGTTTGGGAGTCTTGGATTCACAGAGCTGATCCTCATTCTCGTGATCGTGTTGATCATTTTCGGCGCCGGCAAGTTGCCGCAGCTGGGTGAGGGATTGGGCAAAGCCATCAAGGGCTTCAAGAAGTCCGTGCACGAAGCGGACGCCATCGAGGCCGAGGCCCAGGCGCTCGCCGCGCAGCAACAAGCGGCGGCTCCGGCGCAGGCCATTACCGCGGCTCCGGTTCAATCGATGACCGTCGATCAGCCGGCGGCCGTCGCGCAACCGGCCTCGCGCGCATAAGTTTTCTTTCCGATGTGAAGTGGAGACGCACAGACGTCTATGGATACAGAACTGCAGTTAGCCGGCGGCTACATCGAGACCTTTGCGGGAAACGGGAAAGCCAGGAGTACCGGTGACGGGAAGCGGGCGGTGAAGGCGGGGATTCCGCTCCCTCACCATGTCGCGCTCGACAAGGAAGAAAAGTGGCTCTATTTTGCCGAGTCCGGGTCGGACCGTATTCGGCGGGTCAACATACTCGAGGGCACGCTCCACAACTTCGCCGGGATCGGGGAAACCTGCTACAGCGGCGATGAGGGGCCTTGCGGAGAAGCCGGTCTGTATCTGCCGCTGGATGTCGCGTTTGACTCTCAGAACAACCTCTTCATTTGCGATTCCGGCAGCAACCGCATTCGCCGGGTCGATCGGGAGACCGGTGTCATTACGACCGTCGTCGGGACCGGCCAGCACGGGTTCAATGGCGATGGTCCGGCGCTTGAAGTGAATCTGACCTGGCCTGCCGCGATTGCATTCGATCGAGACGATGTCATGTACATCGCCGATACGCAGGCGCATAAGGTGCGCCGGTTCGATGCGCGGACCGGGATGGTCACCACCGTGGCCGGTGCCTGGACCGCAGAAGATGAATTGCGGGAGCAGCCGTTGGTGGCGCGCAGTCTCGTCGTGCTCTCCGGCGATGCGATCGGCATCGATTTCAGCGACGATCAGGGTTGGCTGATGCCGGTCTGTTCGGACGGGTTGGATCTCTCGATGTATCTGGATGACGGGAAGCCTGCAACGGAAGCCCGCCTCTATGATCTCGTGGGAATGGCCATCGATAGCAAGGGCAACATCGTCGTCGTGGATAAGGGCAGCAATCGTGTGAGAAAGATCGACATGCAGACCGGGATCATTTCCACGGTGGCGGGGATCTGTCGGTACGGCTACGATGGCGACGACAAGCCGGCTGTGAAGTCGATGCTGCATGCACCCGAGGGCGTCGTGTTCGATGCCGAAGACAATCTCTACGTGGCCGATACCATGAACCACCGCGTGCGGAGGATCGATGCGGTTACCGGCACGATCACCACCGTGGCGGGCAACGGCGACAGCGGGTATGAAGACAAGAACATGGGCGGATGCGGCGCCGCTCGGTTTGTTGCGAAAGAATCTGCCGGCACGGTCAAGCACGGCGATGGCTTGTTGGGCATCGAAGCCGTGGTGAACTCGCCGGTCGGGTTGACGCTCGACTCGCAGGGCCATCTCTATATTTGCGAGCGCGGCGAGAACAAAATTCGCCGAGTGAAACTGTCCTAGGGTCCGGTTTCTGAGCGTGAGCCATGTCGCTCGGCTGGCGTTATGGTAATCTGCAGTGGTCCAGACGGCGACCGTCGAACTTCGAATCATCTGCATGGTGCGAATGACGAATCTCAGCCAGTCCCGTCCTCTTCTGCTGGTGTTTTTTGCCGGCCTGTTCGCTATCGGAAGTGTCCTGGGTGGATTGGGGATTCCGCTGGTCAGCTCAGCGGGCATGACTATCCGGTCCCATTTTGCCGAGGGTGAGCTGCCATCGGCTCCGGACGATGCGGCCTGGGCCAAAGTCTCTTCCTTAACGGTGCCACTCAGCGGACAGGTCATTACGCGCCCTGTCTGGCCTGAGCCGACTGCGCGGGCACTCGTCGTACGCTCTCTCCATAACGGCACCGAGATCGCCTTCCTGCTGGAATGGCAGGACAACACCAAGAATGATCGCCTGACTCCCGGCACCTTTCGAGACGGCGTCGCCATCGGGTTGCCGCTCGGCGACGCACCGGCTTTTTTCTGCATGGGCCAGCTCGATCACTACATCAACATCTGGCATTGGAAAGCTGATTGGCAGAGTGATATCGACCGCCGCGCCTCGCGCCAAACGGAAAAGAAGGAAGGCGGCGTGCGCACGTTCGAGGTCATTCCCCGGCGCGTTTCCTCCGTGGAAGACTTGATCGGCGGAGGATTCAGCACGTTGACCACGAAGGAAAAGCAGGGACGAATTCAAGGGAAGGCGCAATGGAAAGACGGCGTGTGGCGTGTCGTGATGCGTCGACCGCTGGTGAGCGAAGAGCCGGAGAATGAGGCGAAGCTCATTCCAGGCCGTGTGCAAACCGTCTCATTCGCAGTGTGGAACGGCGAGAACAAAGAGCGCAACGGACAGAAATCCGTGGCCCCCTGGTTCCAGCTGGCCATCGATCCGATTGCCAAGCTCTAAATTCCCTGGTGTAATGAATCGTCGATCGCCTGTGCCGATGACCCGTGAAAGGATCGCTATTCGAAGCCATCGATTCGTGAACATCGCCCTCCGGTACGGTCGGAGTTGCACTCTGGCCATCAGTCTCGTCGGATTCACGGGAGCCGGTGTCTCCCTTCCGATAGCGGCAGCGGCTGACGCCGTGGCCATGACCGAGGACGAGGCGGTCAGGTTGGGCGAAGAATTCGGTGTGATGGTCGGATCGGTGGATGAGGATATTCGGAAAGAGCTGAAGCTGCAGGAGGCCAAGGGCGTCGCCGTATTCGAGGTGATCGGGAACTCCCGCGCCGACTATGCCGGCATCAAAGTGCGATCCGTTATTAAAGAAATCGATAAGACGGAAATTCGGAACATGACGGATTTCGGGATTGCGATCAAAAAAGCGATGAAGGAATGCAACTTTACTCTCGGGACCTATGAGCCAGCCGATCCCGGCGATCCGGTCGGATGGGGTGTGAATTTTCATTTTGTCGGCTGCAAGCGGGATTAAGGGCAACAGATGTCATTGACGCGACGCCTGGCCATCGGATGTTTTCTTCTGCTCGCCATCGGGTTGAATGCGCTCTCGCATGAGCGGGCCATCGCGCAAAAATCGGATGGCGCGGCGACGCCCGACTGGGTGGCCGAGATCGAGAACGTCTTTATCCGCTCCGAAGATTGCAAACAATGCCATGACCGTCACTATGAAGAGTGGAAAGGCATGCGGGAGCAGACGCCGGACCTGAAAACCTTCGGCCGCGTCGATGCCGCACTGTTGCACGGGACGTCGCTGGAGTCGCCGGTCTTTCGGACGGTGCTGGGCGTGTGGATGCAGACGAATCCGACTCCCGATGAACGGCAGCGTTGTCTGTCCTGCCATGTCCCGTCCACGACAGTCTTCCCCCAGCATGCAGAAAAGATTGTCGCGCAGGTCTTGGCCGGGAAGCCGCAGGTCGAAGGGATCGGCTGCGCCACCTGCCATATGATCGGTTCCGTCGACACGACGCCCGGTCCTCCGCCGACCTTCAAGCTGACGCCGGGGAAAACCCTCTATGGCCCCTTCGCGAATCCGGAAGAAAACCTTGTACACATCGGAGCGCAATCCGATCTGTTCCGCGGGGCGAATTACTGCACCTCCTGCCATTTCGATAAAGTGAAGGATGTGACGAAGCGGGAGCTGCCGGGGGAAATTCTCCAGGGGACCATCTGCCAGGACTGCCATATGGAGCCCTCGACCGGTAGTTCGACGTCCAAACGCGGATCGATGACGCGGGCCATCGGCCGGCATTGGTTTCGCGGCGTCGTCATCCCCGGCACGTTGTTAAAGAACCGGAATCTCCAGGCCGAATGGATGCCGCGTGTCGATATCGAAGTGGCGAAGTCGAGCGGCACAGTGGAGGGAACGACTCTGGTGAAGGTGGGAAGCCTCCCCCACAGCTTCCCCGACGGGGATCCGGTGCTCAAGCAGGTGATCCTTACCGTCACCGTCAAAGACGCGGCAGGCAAGGTTTTAGCGGAAGAGACGAAGCGGTTCGGCTTGCCCTACGACAAGATCCTGCGCGGCCCGATTCCGGATCCCTTCATTAAGGGCGGCAATACGAGAAAAGTGCCGTTTGCTTATTCGATGCCGGCGGGTTCGACGCCAGCCTCGGTTGAGGCCGTGTTGAGCTACGCATTGATTCCGACGCCGGAACCGGCGTTGCGTGAGAAGTATCTCGCGACATTGAAGAACGATAAGGAGCGGGACGAGGCCAAGCATGTGCTCGATGAGTATCAGCAGCCGCGGCTCCTGACCTATCGTGTAAAGACTCTCTAGCCAGTGACGAGGGACGCGTGACAGGTTGGACCAGAAAGAATGTGGAATGGAGCAAAGCGTGACGGGTAGAAAGCGGGTCGGCGTCCTTCTTGGAATGATGGCGGCGGTTCTGGGGCTCTCGCTATTTGGCCTGCTTGATGGTGAACTCTCGGCCCAGGACGCCAAGTCTCAGGCGGTGATCGAGAAGGCTTTCCCCAACTCCAGCAAGTGCAAGCGCTGTCATGAGCGCGTGTTCGAAGAGTGGGAAACCTCCCCGCTCTCCAAGTCGATCCATTCCCCGGCCTTCCGTGCTTCGCTGGATGCCTATCTGAATTCCTCCGCAGGCAAAGACAAAGCAATGTGTTTCCGCTGCCACGCGCCCCACGTGCGTGAATTTCCTGATCAGGCCCAGCTCTTTGTGGATCAGGCCAAGGCGGGAGATCCCTCACTGGATGGTGTCGCCTGCGCACAATGCCATTTGATCAAGCAGGTCGATCGGGCGAAGCAGCCGCCGGAACCGAAGTACGAACTGGGCAGTAAAACGCTCTATGGTCCCTACAAAGACTTCGTCCAGAATCTCGCGCATCAATCGATGGAACTGGGTCTGTTTCAAAAGTCCGATCTCTGTCTGAACTGCCACCAGTCCGTACCCTCGGCGGTAAATCTTGGTAAGGCCAATGATCTGCTCGGGAGTTACGAGCAGAGCCAGGCGGTGAAGTCCGGCAAAGAATGCCAGAGCTGCCACATGCCCGAGCAGGTCGGGGAGTCAGCCAATGGAGAGAAGAAGCGCAAGGTCGCCAACCATACGTTCCCCGGACGCATCGGCAAGCTGCGGCAGGAAGCAGCCAAACTGGATGTCCAGACCAAGATCGACGGGGACAAGACGATTGTCACGGTGAAAGTGCAGAGTCTCGTGCCGCATAACCTGCCGACGACCCATCCGGCCTGGGCGGCGGTGGTGTTGGATCTCGACATCAAGGGAAAGAATTTGAAAACAGTCTTCGCCGATAAGCGGGTCTATGGCCGGACCTATGCCGATGCGAAAGGCCAGAAGACCGTCTTTGATTTTGAGGCGGTGAAAGTGCTTGAAGACACGGTTTTAAAGCCTGACGAAATGCGGGTCGAAACCTTTACCTTCCCCACTCCGAAAGATACGAAGACATTCGATGTCGACGTGACCCTGAATTACGCGCCGATCAGCGGCCCTGCGCCGTTCCTCCAGCGTGTCGAAGCCGAGGCCTCCAAGGGATCACAGGATCCGGTCTTCCAGGCGATCGACATCGTGAAACGCACTGAGAATATTCCCGTCAATAAGTAACCGTATCTCGTCGCTCGTGAAGCATATCTCGTGGCGGAGGCCGAACGGTCTCCGCACAGCGCGAGAGCCGAACGACGTTTGCCGAGATACGATGGATGTTACTCGAAGATGACCTTGGAACTCGGTGATTTCATCTTGAAGATCTGCAGGGAGTTGTAGATGCCTTTGGCGGGATGATTGAGGACCAGGCGGGAATTCGTCACGTGGGTATCGAGCAGTTCGTACTGCCCGCCGCTGTAGTACAGATCGCAATCGTCGATCTGGCAGTTCTTGTACACGTGGTTGTCTAAGGCCAGTTTCACCTTGCTGAACGTCTGTCCGTCGATCACGATATAGTTCGGTTCAAATCCCATACAGCCCTCCACCAGCGCGGACTATAGCAAGTCTCATTTTTTACCGCAAACCACCGGGTAGACTTTCAGCAGGTTGTTTTTCTTGCTATTCCCTCCTATCTTTCACCTTGATCCCTTTCAGCCATCTGTATAGACTAGCCAAGTTTTTCGGCTAGTTAGCACCATAGCGGCACCTGCACCACCCTGCGGACTTCTTCTCGGAATGGTCCTTCGGTTGGGTTGAAGCCACGGGGAATTGAGCGACATTCAACGGTCGTTTAACCACTAGGAGGGTATCCCGTGAGCGACTCAGCCATCGTTACCTTTGCATTGATCGCAGCAGTCACCGGTATTGCCTACGGTCTCTATCTGGCGATGTGGGTATTCAAACTCGACGCCGGTAATCCCAAAATGCAGGAAATTGCGAAGGCGATTCAAGAAGGCGCGAGTGCCTATCTGAATCGACAATATCGAACCGTCGGCGTCGTTGCCGCGGTGCTGTTCGTCGTATTGTGGGGCGCGGGGGCGGTGTCCGATAAATTTGGCTTGTTGACTGCAATCGGATTCCTGATCGGCGCCGGCGCGTCATCGCTGGCAGGCTATGTGGGGATGATTATTGCGGTGCGGGCGAACGTCCGGACGGCTCAGGCGGCCCACAAAGGGATGAATGCGGCGCTGACGGTCGCATTTCGCGGCGGCGCAGTGACCGGGCTGTTGCTGATCGGTTTAGGCCTGCTGGCCATTACTCTCTTCTATACGGTGGCCACGCAAATTGCAGGACAGGAAAAGGCGATTCATGCGTTGCTGAGTCTTGGATTCGGCGGCAGCCTGATTTCAGTCTTTGCGCGAGTCGGCGGCGGTATCTATACCAAAGCGGCGGATGTCGGCGCAGACCTCGTCGGAAAAGTCGAAGCTGGCATTCCAGAAGACGATCCCCGCAATCCGGCGGTTATCGCTGACAACGTGGGCGACAATGTCGGCGATTGTGCCGGTATGGCCGCGGACCTGTTCGAGACCTACGCGGTGACGACGGTCGCGGCGATGGTCTTGGCGTTCACCTTATTCAATGGGAACAGCGCGCCGATTCTTTATCCGCTCGCCCTCGGCGGCGTGACGATCTTTGCAACGATCATCGGGATTCTCTTCGTGAAGGTGAGCCCCGGCGGCGAGATTATGCCGGCGTTGTACAAGGGCCTGTTCGTAGCGGGCGGCATCGCTGCGGTCGCATTCTATCCCGTGACGAACACGATCATGGCCGGTGTGGGTGGCGTGAGTGGAATGAGTTACTACCTGGCGGCGTTGATCGGCTTGGCGGTGACGCTGGCGCTGGTCTTCATTACGGACTATTACACGTCCAAGAGCTATGCGCCGGTGAAGGCTATTGCCAAGGCCAGTGAAACGGGCCATGCGACGAACATCATCGCCGGACTGGCGGTGGGGATGGAGGCGACGGCCTGGCCGGTCGTGGTGATCGGAGCGGCGATTCTGACGAGCTACTCGATTTGCGGCGGTGCAGCATCAGGCGGCCTGTATGGCGTAGCCGTGGCGGCGGTGTCGATGTTGTCGATGGCAGGGATTGTGGTGGCGATCGATGCGTTCGGCCCGATCACGGATAATGCCGGCGGTATTGCGGAGATGGCTCACCTTGGTAAAGAGGTGCGGGATATCACTGATCCGCTGGATGCGGTCGGAAACACGACGAAGGCGGTGACCAAAGGCTATGCGATCGGATCGGCCGGCCTTGCGGCGGTAGTGTTGTTTGCCGAATATGCGCGTGAGGTCGCAAAAGGGGCCGGAGCGAGCACGTTCGATCTTTCCAATCCCTCTGTTCTAGTGGGATTATTCCTGGGTGGGATGCTGCCGTTTATTTTTGGCGCCCTCTGTATGAAAGCGGTAGGAGAGGCGGCCGGTCTCGTCGTGGAAGAAGTGCGCAGACAGTTCCGGACCATTAAGGGCATCATGGAGGGAACCGGCAAGCCGGAATATGGAACGTGTGTCGATATCGTGACGCAGGCGGCGATCAAGAAGATGATGGTGCCGGGCTTAATCCCCGTGATTTCTCCGATTCTGGTCGGTGTGATTCTTGGTCCGCAAGCGTTGGGCGGCATGCTCGTCGGCAGTATTGTCACCGGTTTGTTCGTGGCGATCTCGATGACGAGTGGCGGTGGCGCCTGGGACAATGCCAAGAAGTACATTGAAGAGCAGGGTCTGAAGGGAAGCGATACTCACAAAGCCGCAGTGACCGGCGATACGGTCGGCGATCCCTATAAGGATACGGCCGGTCCGGCGATCAATCCGATGATCAAAGTCATCAATATTGTGGCGCTGTTGATTGTATCCTTGATTGTGAAATAGGGTTTCGATCTTCGTGGCTCACGATCAGACGGTCGTGAGCCACGAAAGCGAAGAATCGCCACACGATTCTCTGCTTGGCTTGACGGCTGAAATAACCCTAGGGTAAGGTGATCGCAAGGGATCACGCGCCGCGCTGGTCCACGAGAGTTTCCCAGAACTACGGGAGGTGCTCGGATGGAAAAACAGGAGCGCAAGCAGGAGCCGAAACGCGAGCCTCAATCGAAGGACGAGGTCAAGGCGAATCCGAAGGTCGTTGAGACCGGGAAGAAGCTCACGGAAGATATCGATAAGCTCGTCGATGAGATCGACGAGGTCCTCGAAAAGAACGCTGAAGAGTTCGTCAAAAACTACGTGCAAAAAGGGGGGGAATAGCGAACAACCGGTTCGCGTTCCCCCTTCTTCATTTCTCTCACTCCGCTGGCCTCATTGTCCTCTCCGTCCGGTACATGATCCGCATCCGATCTTCTCTCGGTGTCGACCGTTTTCGCATGGTTTGACAAAGGGATGGTGAGCATTTACCATCCGCGGTATCCGACCCGTTGACCCTATTCGCCTGTAGCCCGTACCGAGGCATGGATGACGTCTAAGCTCTGGGTGTTTCGTGATATCGATCCCGGTCGGCGGGCGACGTTGGCTAAGGCCTTGTCGATCTCGCCTGCGACCGCAGGCCTGTTGTTAGCGCGCGGCGTCACCACGCCTGATGAAGCCACCGCCTGGATGACCCCGCTCCGCGCGCACGATCCCTTTTTGATCCCCGACATCGAAGCCGCTATCGATCGATTGCACTATGCCGTGCAGCATGGTGAGCGGGTCTGTTTCTATGGCGACTATGACGTCGATGGAATGTCGGCCACCAGTATTTACTATTCGTTTTTCCGCGGGCTCGGCGCCAACGCGCAGGCCTATGTGCCACACCGGATTCGCGAAGGGTACGGTTTGAATGAAGGCGCGGTGCGGACGCTGGCCGCAGAGGGGGTGAAGCTGCTGGTCACCTCGGATTGCGGGACCACCTCACACCATGAAATTGCCGTTGCCAATCAGCTGGGCATGGATGTCATTGTGACTGACCACCATCAGACCGATGAGCAAATGCCACCGGCGTTGGCGGTCATGAATCCGCATCGGCGAGAGGCGCGCTATCCGTTCCGCGGGCTCTGCTCCGGCGGGTTGGCCTACAAGGTGGCCGATGCCTATCGGCAGCGCTATGGTCAGGGAGCGGTTGAGCTTGATTCGCTGCTGGATCTAGTGGCCTTGTCGACGATTGCCGATGTGGTGCCGTTGCAGGATGAGAATCGGGGATTTGTTCAAGAAGGCTTGCGGCAACTGTCGCGCGGGGCTCGCTGCGGGATCCGTGCGTTGAAACAGGTTGCCGGAGTGACGCGTGAGTGCACCTCGGAGACGGTGGGGTTCAAGCTCGGGCCCAGGCTGAACGCGGCAGGGCGTTTGGATCATGCGATTAAAGGCGTGCAGTTGTTGACGACGGAGTCAGAATCGGAGGCGATGCAGCTCGCACAGGAGCTGGAACAACTCAATCGTCGTCGGCAGGATCTTGAAGCAGAAATTATGCGAGAAGCGGTCGCGGCGCTCGGGGATGGCGAGGTGCCGCCGGCGATCGTCCTGGCTTCCCGTGGCTGGCATCTCGGCGTGGTCGGCATTGTAGCGGCGCGGTTGATGGAGCGATATCATCGTCCGGCGATTGTGATGGCCATCAATGAGCAGGGGATCGGCAAGGGCTCAGCCAGGACCATCCCGGGCTTCGACCTCTATCAAGCCTTGGCGTCGTGCAAGGATCTGCTCGTGGCGTTCGGCGGACACCCCAGCGCAGCGGGCATGACGATTCACGAATCCCGCCTGCCGGAGTTTCAGGCGCGGTTCGCGGCGGTGGCTGGAACCTGGTCCTCGGCGGGAAATGCGGTCCCTATGCTGCATCTCGATTCTGAAGTGTCGCTGACTGAAGTGAACATGCGCCTCATCCAAGAAATCGGGTCGCTGCACCCATTCGGAGCCGGCAACCCCGAACCGATGTTTGCCGTGAAAGGGTTGGCGATCATGGAGGCGCGTGTCGTCGGCGAGAAACATTTGAAGATGACAGTCCGGCAGGGGCGGTCGCTGCCGTTCGACAGTATCGGGTTCGGTATGAAGTCGTTGTCGGAGCAGGGCCTGACGCTCAACCAGCCGGTGGATCTGGCTTTTACTCCGGAGATCAATCACTGGAACGGGCACGACCGTATTCAATTGCGCATCCGGGATATGCGCGCGACGGCTAGGGAGTAACGCGTCGATGGTCTACGAAACCGTCACCGATATCGATCAGCTCCTCGACCGCGTGCGGAGCTATCAGCCGGATGCCGATCTCAGTCTGGTGCGCAAGGCCTACGACTTCTCTGCCAAAGTGCATGAAGGGCAAACGCGCCGGTCCGGCGAGCCCTACGTACAGCATCCCGTCGCGGTGGCCGGCGTGCTGACATTGCTCAAAACCGATGTGGCGGCGGTGGTGGCGGGACTGTTGCACGACACCTTGGAAGACACGGTGGCTACGCCGGCTGAGCTGGAGCGCGAGTTTGGGAAAGAGGTGGTCCATCTGGTCGACGGAGTGACCAAGATCGGCAAGATCACGTTCCGGAGCTATGAAGAGAAGCAGGCGGAGAATTTTCGCAAGATGGTGCTGTCGATGGCGGACGATATCCGCGTCGTCATCATCAAGCTGGCGGATCGCCTCCACAATATGCGGACGCTGGAGCATTTGAGCGAGGCGAAGCGCCAGGAGATTGCCCAGGAGACCCTGGAGATTTACGCTCCGCTGGCAAATCGGATCGGGATCGGGTGGGTGAAGAACGAGCTGGAGGACTTGTGCCTCAAGCACCTCAAGCCCGATGTGTACGAGATGTTGCGGGTGCGTGTCGCCAAGCGCGATGAAGACCGGGAGCAGTACATTCAGGAAGTGCGCGATCTGGTCGAAAAGGCGCTGGCCGACGTCGGGTTACAGGGAACGGTGTACGGCCGCCCGAAGCATCTGTATGGCATTTACCAGAAGATGAACAAGCAGGATATTTCCTTTGAGGAAGTCTACGACCTCACCGCCCTGCGGATCATCACCGATACGAAGATGAACTGCTATGCTCTGCTCGGGGTGATCCATTCGCTCTGGCGCCCGCTTCCCGGACGGTTCAAGGACTACATCGCGATCCCCAAATCCAACCTGTATCAATCGCTGCATACGACGGTGGTCGGACCGAAGGGCGAGCACGTCGAATTCCAGATTCGAACCGACGAAATGCATCGCGTGGCCGAATACGGGATTGCGGCGCATTGGAAATATAAGGAACAGGGCAAGGTTGCGGAGAAAGATAACAAGGCGTTCGGGTGGCTACGGCAGTTCGTCGAGTGGCACACCGATCTGCCGGACAATCGTCAGTTCATGGATTCCGTCAAACTTGAGTTGTTTCACGACGTGGTCTACGTGTTTACGCCCAAGGGGATCGTGAAGGAACTGCCGAAGGGATCCACGCCGGTCGACTTCGCCTATGCCATTCACACGGAGGTCGGCGATCATTGTGTCGGGGCTAAGGTCAACGGCAAGATTGTGCCCTTAAAGCATCAGGTGACGAGCGGGGATACGGTTGAAATTCTCACGTCGCCGAACCAGACGCCGCATAAGGATTGGCTCAAGTTTGTCCGGACCTCGCGCGCCAAGACAAAAATCAAACATTGGGTCAAAGCCGAGGAACAAACGCGCAGCATCGATATCGGGCGACGTCTGTTGGAGTCGGAGTTGCGGCGCCACTCGTTCGCGCCGGCCCAGATGCTACGGTCGGAGCAATTGCTGGCGGTTGCGCGACAGCTCGGGCATGACACGCTCGACGAACTGATGGCGGCGGTAGGATTCGGTCATCTTGCAACGGCAGAGGTGATTGCGAAGCTGGTGACGCCGTCGCCGGGAACCGCTGTGCCGGTCGCGGAGCCGGTTTCGACGCCGAAGACTCCGGTTGGCAAATCCGACGACAAAGGCGTACGCGTCAAAGGCGCACGCGATCTCTTGATGCAGCTCTCCCGATGCTGTAACCCGGTGCCGGGGGATCGGATTCTCGGCTACATTACCCGCGGGCGCGGGTTGACGATCCACTCGGTCGATTGCCCCAACCTGGAAGCGCTGGACTACGACCGTGAACGGCTGGTCGAGGTGGAATGGGATACGGCGACGCCGGGGTTACACCCGGTGAAAGTGTCGGTGATGGCGGTCGACAAGACCGGAGTGTTGGCGAATGTGTCTTCCGCGATTGCGGAATGTCAGGCGAACATCAGCCGGGCGGAAATCGCGACGCGCGAAGACCGGAAGGCGGTGTTGGATTTCGTGGTCGAAGTCAACGACACGAAGCACATCAATCATGTGCTTAAGGCAATCGAACGGGTCGACGGGGTGATCTCAGCGCGGCGTATTCGGGCGTGGCAGGAAAAATAACGGCCGGTTGGCCGGCAGGTCTTACGGATTCGCAAACTGCAGTTTTGAGCCCTTCTCGATCTTCAATCCATCCACGGTTCCGGCGGCAATCTCCAGCACGTACATCGCCCCGTCATTCGGGCGGTACTGGGGGCAGGAATCATCCGTTCTGGTGCAAATCGGCACGTTCCGTTCGATGTGGATGACGCGTTTCTTATCATCCATCCAAATCAGATCGAGAGCAATCAGGGTGTTTTTCATCCAGAAGGTCCATTCCTGGGCCTGGTCGAAGAAGAACATCATGCCATGGTCTTTCTTGAGGTGATCGCGGTACATCAATCCAGCGGCGCGCTTCTGTGGGGTGTCGGCGATTTCGGCTTGAACGACGGTCCCTGAAGGGGTCTTCACGGGAATCAGCCGCGCGGCCGGGTTGCCGGCCGGAGGCGTGGCTTCTCCGCTGGACGGGCCGGCCAGGCTGAGCACAACGAACGCAATCAGGATCACGCGAATAAACATGGAGGCATGGTACTGGGCGGCATGGCGGCAGTCAAGATATGGCCATCGCGCGATGGGGTGGAGTGATGTCGGCGTGCGGGCGGGGTTAGCCGTCTTGCAATCCCGAGGAGACCTGTGCGATCCTCGGCCATCTCAGTCAGGAGGTCCGTATGAAGGAAGTTCGCAAGGTTCATTACGTGAAGGGTGTGTTTGTGTGCCCGAGCTGCCGCCAGTCGTATGTCCAGGAGAAATGGATCGAAGCCTGGCGTGTGCGCTGCCATCGTTGCGAGTATCGTGGAGCCCTCACGGATGTGTCCGTTGAAGAGCGGATGGAAGAGGAAACGTTTCGCCGGTGATCCGGTTTCCACCTCTTGTCGGGCATGAGGACCAAGGTCAAGCCACAGGTCCTGTGCCCACCGCAGTGCCCACTCCTTTCTTGCCTAACGCCTTAGCCGTCTGTCTACTTGTTGGTATCGCCATTCTCGGGGCCAGTCCTGTCTCTGCAGATGAGTCTGCTCCCCTCTCCGTCAAAGTTCTGGTCGCCTACCATTCACTTTCAGGGAATACCGAACGGATGGCCGAGGCGGTGGTCGACGGCGCGAAGAGCGTTTCGGGGACCGTGGTCGTGATGAAACGAGTCGGGCAGGTCACGGCGGATGATTTGTTTTCATCGGATGCGGTCGTCGTAGGCTCACCGGTCTACTGGTCCAATATGTCTGGGGAAGTGAAGACCTTCTTCGACAATTGGCAGTTCAAGTTCGGGGTCTTTCCGGACTTCAAGATGAAGAATAAGGTCGGGGCGGCTTTCGCCACGGCTGGGCAGGTTTCAAGCGGCAAAGAAGTGACGATGCTCACCATTCTGGCGGCGATGCTCGGGAATCAAATGATTGTGGTGAGCGGCGGCGGTGCCTTTGGTGCTTCCGCTACCACGGAAGGCGATAGTCCGGGTATCGACAATAAAGAGTTGGCTGACGCCAGAGCCTTGGGCCAACGGGTCGCCGAAGTCGCCGCACTCATCCACTCAGCTCCTACCCGTTGAATCGTTCACTGTAATCGTGCTGTTGATCGCAGGATGCCTCGCGAGAGATCGACCGACGATCTTGATTGAACGCTGCAATCCCGCGAGCGGGATTGGTTTGCGTAGAAATGTATTCTAGGGGGGACTTACTGGTCGGTTGCGCGGGGGCAGGAGGTCGTTGATCCCTGAGTCGCAATCTCGACGAACTCGCCAATATTCTTCGCGCAACGTCCGCAGCAGCCGTTTCCTTTGAGTTTGAATTTGGCTTTGAGGGCGCAGGGCGTCACATGGCCGGCCCGGCCGGCTTCTCGCACATCCGATTCAGTAATCCCGTTGCAGAGGCACACGTACATGGCAACCTCCATGAACGATTATGATAACCATTATCAGTATGCCAGCATAGGGGGATTCTGTCAAGTCTCTTCCGATAAGCCAGGAGTAGGGCGTTTCGCTGTCCTGAGGCAGCTACTTTATCAGGAAAGGGTCGCTTCCAGTTGGACGACCATTTCGCGGATCGTGTCGAATCCTGATTGCCAGAAGGCTTCAGCCGTCATATCGACGCCCACTTTGGTCAGGATGTCGCGGGGAGCTTCAGAGCCGCCTGTCTCCAGGAGTTCCAGGTATTTGGGGACGAAGGCCGCACCCTGTTCCTTGTACATGCGGTACAAGGCCAGCACGAGCAGATTGCCGAAGCTGTAGGCATAGCAATAGAACGGGCTGGCGAAGATGTGGGGGATGCTGAGCCATTCCCACTGAAACTCATCGGAGACTTTGACGGCCTTGCCGAACTGCTGGCGGAGTTCGCCCAGATAGGCCTTCGCCAGTTGGTCACCTGTGGCGCCTTCTCCCACCATCTGGTGGGCGAGTTTTTCAAAGCGGACGAAATAGGCCTGGCGCAAGACCGTGGCATAAATGTCGTCGAGCTGGCCGATCAGTAGTCCCTGGCGAACGGCTTTGTTGCGCTCCTGAGACATGAGCGCATCGGAGAGAATTCGTTCGCCGAAGACCGACGCGGTCTCCGCGAGTGGAAGTGTCGAGTGGAAGGTAAAGACGGAGTGATCCTTGGCCATCATTCCATGGACGGCATGTCCCAGCTCATGGGCCATGGTGGCGATGTCGCGGGCTTCGCCGGTGTAATTCAGCATCACATAGGGCGTCATGCCGGGGACGACGCTGTAGCAGTAGGCGCCGCCGAGCTTTCCTGAGCGGGTCGGGCCGTCGATGTGCCGGTCTGTGAAGACCTGCTCTGCCAGATCGGCCAGGCGCGGCGAGAAGCCGCGATAGGCCTCCAGCACCATCTTTGCCGCGTCCGCATACTTGTACTTCTTGGCCTCTGTGCGGTGGGGCGCATAGAGGTGATAACGGCTCATCGGCGTGATTTTGCAGATCTTGGCTTTGAGTTTGAAATAGGTTTGAAAGATGTCGGCGTTCTTGGCGCAGGCTGAGAGCAACACGTCGACGGCCTGGTCGGGGACATCGTTCCCGAGGTTGCGCGTCGCAATCGGAGAGCCGAAGTGGCGGAGCCCGAGGTTTTCCGACTTCCAGTCGTTCACGAGCGTCTTGTAGATTTCGCCTAGCAGGTCGCGCTGGCCTGAAAATACCCGGTAGAGTTCTTGATAGGCTGCCTGACGTACGGAGGCTTTCTGGCTGCGTACGTAGGCCATGAGCCCCTCGCGGTTCATGGTTTTCTTCTTCCCGCCGACCGTCAGCGTGAAGGTGAAGCCGTTGGTAACGATGTCGTACAGCGTATGAATCGCGCTACGCCCCGTCACATTTTTCAGGTTGACGATTTTTTCTTCAGGCTCCGACAACGTGTGCGGCTTGAACCGTCGAATGGTTTCCAGGTGATACCGCAGGTCGCCGGCATCGGCCATCAGGCGGGCGGCATTGGTGTCGTCGACACTTTGCCACCAGAGTTCAAAGAACAGCAGACGGTTACTGAGAGCGGTCAGCCGTTCTTCAACCTGTGTCTTAAACGAGCGGGCTGCGTCGTCTTTGGTGTTTTCTGAAAACCAGAGATAGGCAAAGGCGCCCAATCTGGATGAGCCTTGCGCGATGGCCTCGCTGCACCTCAGTAAAGCGAGAAGATCCTGGTTGGACATCGCCGGCGAAAGCCCGGGCCGGGCGGCTTCGATCTGTACCACGTTCGCCTCCAACTCGGCCAGGAGCGCATCAAGCTGGCGCGTCGGATTCTTGACGAGATGGGTCAGGTCCCATTTGTCGGAGAACCTCTGTGGTTTGGGTTGGCGCGATGAGGAAGCGGTTCGCGTAGAGAGTCTGCCGGCCATCGTCTTCTCCTTCGTGAAGCAGGGGTGAATGAGCGGGGATCATACCATTGGAGGCCGGTCAAGCGCGGAGAAAAAGCGAGAGATGGTATGGTCACCGCCGCGTTGACAGCGGTCCGACAGGATGTGAAAATCCTGCTGGAAAGGAATTGAGCATGACCGATCAAGAAATCAATCGGGCGATCCAATATGTGACGGCCAGCACCTCGTATGCGCGGGAGATTGTGGCGGACATTCTCAACACAGGTCTGGGCGAATTGTCGGCCATCGCCTCGCAGTCGTCGCGGCAATTTGAACGGGCGACGTTACTGGAATATGTCACTCAATGGGCCATCAAGCGCACAGGGCAACCTGAGCCGTTGGTCCGCGAAGTGCTCGGCTGTGCCAGCCGGTGGCTGGATGAAGTGTACGAGGAAGTGGCGAAGCGTCAGCCGGAGGCCTTAGGGCTGGCCTCCAGTGATGATGAGGGGACGGAAGCGGTGTGAGCCATGGCACGGTTTCGACCTCGAAAAACGTTCAAGCTGGTCACTCATCTTCGGGAAGGCCATCAGGTGCCGCTGCCCGCCTGGAAGCGGGAAGAGCAGGGGCTGTCCCGCGATCTTGAGGAGCGTTGCTCGACGGTTCAGCAGCACTGCGGCGACGAAGCCAGTCATCTGCGTTTAGGTCGCCTCGTCCCTCGCCTTACCCACTATGATTACGGTGTCAGAGAGTCCGCGCTGGCCGAGCTGGAACTGGCCACTCAGCTGATCCGTGTCGGCGCCCGGGTGAATTTTTTGCCGGAGTCGCAGGCGCGAACAGCCGATTTGGAATGTTATCTGGGCCGGGAACGTTTCTTTGTCGAAGCGACCGCCATGGTGGGATCCGCAGAACGCCGGCAGCTGCCGGTTCGTGGTCTGGCTGAGATCGATGTGCAAGGCGACGAAGAGGATCGGGGCGTCATCCTGATCCATCGCATTCTCGCGCGCATCCGGCAGAAGGCGAAGCAGTTGGCCGACTACTGCGATCCGGTGGTGCTCTGTATTTCCGTCCCGCGTGCGGATCTGCTGGGGGATAAGACAACCCGTCATGAAGAAATCTGGCTCGACCTCAAGGCGCTGGCCGGTTCGGTGACGGTGCTTCTCACGACACTGCGGCAACTCAGTGCCGTCATGATTGCTCTGTGGGATGTAGAGCCGTTGCCGTCGAAGGCAGGGACGAGACTGGCCAACGTTGATCTCGTTGAACGGCCGAAGCGGCAACGAGGGTATCCACGTGTCCGGATGTTGGTCCGGAATCCCGGTGTACTGTCGCCGCTGACAGAGTTACAGGAAGAGACCTTTCGGCAGGTGCTCTAAGCGCTCAGGCGGGAAGCGAGCTCTTCAGCATTTCCAGATTCTTCGTCACCATCGCATCGCCGTTTTTAGTCGACACGTCGATGCCGGTGACCGACACCGCTCGACATTCGTCGATCCGGCCGAGTTTGTGCAGCGACTGCGCGAGGGCGTAGTAAGCCGCTGAATAGGTGGGCTTCACCGTGACGCATTGCTGCAGGGCCTTGGCCGCTTCATCAAAGTTTCCATCTTCCATATAGGCTTTCCCGAGACCGAACCAGGCCACCTCGTCGGTCGGTTCAATCGCGAGTACTCTCTTCAGCGGTTCGATACGGGGATTGGGCATGTCGTCCTCCAGTTCACTCGACGATAGCAGCGGCGAGCGCTCGTTGTCTATGCCGATTCCTGCGTGCTAATCTGATTCAATACATCACGATGATGCATTTCACGTTGTACCTCTAACGGTTTACGGCTTTCGTTATGGGCAAGACCGGACTCGTTTACGATCCGCGGTATCTCGAGCACGACATGGGGCTGGGCCATCCCGAGTCGCCGAACCGGCTGCGTGCCATCATCCAGCAGTTGGAACAGAGCGGCACGATGGCGCAACTGACCAGGATCGAGCCACGCATGGCCGAGGATGAGTGGATCACTCTGGTTCATACGGCGGCCTATCTTGCCTCGCTGAAGCAACATGCGCCTACGAACGGTCGTGTCTCGCTGGATCCCGATACGTCCATGTCTCCCGGCTCACTCACCGCTGCTTACCTGGCAGCCGGAGGGGCATTGGCCGCGGTCGATGCGATGATGGCGAAGCAGGTCGATCATGTATTTTGTGCGGTGCGCCCTCCGGGGCACCACGCCGAAGCCAATCGCGCGATGGGTTTTTGTCTGCTCAACAATGTTGCGATCGCTGCACGCTATGCCCAGAAGAGGCATGGCCTCTCCCGTGTGCTGATCGTCGATTGGGATGTGCATCACGGCAACGGCACGCAGCACAGTTTCGAAGACGATCCGTCGGTCCTCTTTTTCAGCACGCATCAATTTCCACACTATCCCGGTACCGGCCGTGAGTCGGAGCGGGGCCGTGTCGCAGGGGAAGGCTACACGATCAACGTGCCGATGGAAGCGGGAGAGGGTGACGACGAGTATCGCGCCATCTTCCACAAGGTATTGGTGCCGGCGGCAGAGCAGTTCAAGCCTGAGCTGGTGATTATCTCCGCTGGATTCGACGCGCACAAAGACGATCCGCTTGCCAGCATGGGATTGACCGAGTCCGGCTATGCGGAGTTGACCGGCATCGTCGCCGGCATTGCCAAACGTCACGCGCAGGGGCGCATCCTTTCGTCCCTCGAAGGCGGATACAATCTTACGGCCCTGGCAGCCTCAGTCGACGCCCATGTGCGCGGGCTGTTAGCCATATGACACGGCTGGTGAAAATAGGGTTGGGCGTGGTCGTGCTGGCCGCCGCAATCTACGTCTATTACACCGAGATCAAGCCTGTCGTGATATTCGGTCTGCGCGATGAGTATGCGCATGCGATTCCGTTTCAGAAAGTGCCGGAAGGTCTGACGAGTCTGAGCGCCGAATCGTGCGGGCAGTGCCATCGCGAGATCTATGATGAGTGGAAGACCAGCATCCATGCCCATGCCTATGAAGATCCGTTTTTTCAGGCTTACTGGAAGAAGGATAAGAACATCTGGGTCTGCCTGAACTGCCACACGCCGCTTGAAAATCAGCAGCCGACCCTGGTGAAGGACATTCCGCGCGGTCGCGTGGAGAAGGCGGTGCAGGAGCCCAATCCGCACTATGATCCCGCCTATCAAAAGGAATCCGTCACCTGCGCCGCCTGCCATGTGCGCGACGGGGTGATCTATGGCCCCTTCGAAGATTCCGCCGCGCCGCATCCCACGAAGTTCGACCCGAACTTCCGGACGACCCAGGTCTGTCAGCGCTGTCACAATGTCGTCTCAGGCCCTGCCCAGTTCTACAATGTGGGCCCTTGCGGGACTTATGCCGAATATGAAGGCAAGTTCTTTATGCAGGAGCGGGGCTTCATCTGCCAGAGTTGCCACATGCCTGAGGTTACTCGCCCGGTTGCGCCAGACAGCCCCATCCGCCATGGCCGCCGGCATTTGTGGCGGGGCGGGCATGATCCGGACATGATTCAACGGGCGGTGGCCATCGAGGTCAAGACGGATACCCCGCAACCCAAACCGGGCGACGAAATCGCCTTTACGCTCAACCTGATCAATGCCGGTGCGGGGCACAAGATTCCGACCGGTGATCCCGACCGGCACTTTACCATCGAGTTCTCCGTCGAGGACGCGCAGAAGAACGTGTTGGATCAACAGAAATCGACGATGGGTCGCTGGATTCTCTGGCAACCGGCCATTCTCGAACTGTACGACAACCGCCTTCTGCCCCTGGCGAGCCGGGAGTACAGTTTTGCCTATCGTATCCCCCCCAAATCAGAGGGCTTGATTCTCAAGGCACGGGTGCAGTACCACATTCTCACGGACAAGCAGCATGAGATGCTCCGGACCAAATACGGGCTGACGGGGAACGATCCCTACCGGTTCGTGATCTACGAACGGGAGTTTCCGCTTTCTGAGCAACTTGCGGCTGTGATGGAGCAGGAGAACCGCCGGCAGACCGCGCTCAGCCGTCTGCAAGAAGGAACGAGTTGCAAGGTACAGGCTGCGAGCTGATTCTGTAGGAACAAAGGAACCACATGACACACCCTTTATTGATGGATACGGAAACCTTGCAGCAGCGGCTTGGGCAGCCCGGACTGGTGATTATCGATGTCCGGGGAAAATCGGCCTATGAGTTCGGCGGCCACATTCCCGGCGCTGTGCATTCGACCTGGCACGAGTACAGCGATCCGAATGCGATTCCGAAAGGGCTCCTGAATCCTGACCTCGCGCAGATTGAGCGGCAGCTCTCGGCATTGGGGATCAGCAACGACAGCGAAGTCGTCATCTACTCCAATCCCTTCGATAACTGGGGTGACGAAGGGCGCATGTTCTGGATGCTGGAATATCTCGGCCATCAGAATTTGAAGGTGCTCGACGGCGGCTGGGTCAAGTGGACGGCGGAGAAGCGCCCCTTCGGTCATGGCCGTGAAACGCCGAAGCCTGGCACGTTCAAAGCCAAGCCAGTGAAGAGTGTCGCGATGACCAAGGATGAGTTAAAGCTCATCGTCCGGCAGGCGCATCCGCAGACGGCTGTGCTGGATGCGCGCAGCCTGGAAGAGTATCTCGGCAAGGAAGTGTCGGGGATTCCGCGTCCCGGACACATTCCGTCCGCATTACATGTCGCGTGGAACACGTTTCTTAACAAGGACGCGACGGTCAAGGATTTCGTCGCCATCAAGGATTCTCTGCAGGACAAGGGGATACAGGATTCCCAGGAGATTGTCTGCTACTGCACCGGTGGCGTTCGATCGGCCTGGCTCTATTTTGTGCTGAAGCTCGTGGGCTATCAGAATGTCCGCAACTACCCGGGGTCCTGGTGGGAATGGAGTCGGGACTTTGCCTGTCCTGTGGAAAAAGACATACAAGGGTTACAGAAAATTCTGGGGTTCAACGAGTCGGCGCGACCTTCTTGACAGTCAAAAAAGCGCTGTGTAAGGTGAATTCACGAGCGCATAATTTTTTGAACTGATCTGTGCAATCCTATCTAACCCAGAGGGAGGTCATAATGACAATGTCCATTCGTCGCGGAATGTTGGTGTTGGCGGCAGTGAGTGCGATGGTTGCCGGTCCGGTCATGACCGGGCTTGCGTTGGCGGACAATAAGCATGTGGCTGAGGCTGTTGAGCATGCGAAAGAAGCCGTGGCTCACGGCAAGCAGGGCCATGCCGATGCCTTGGTGAAGCATGCCGAAGGCGCGCTCCACCATGCGGAAGCCGCGCAGAAGGATGTGAAGAATCCGCACCTGGATGAAGGCGTCAAGCATCTGAAGGAAGCCGTCGAGCACGGAAAGGCCGGCCACGCCGATGTGGCGACGCAGCATGCCGAGGGTGCCGTCACGCATCTGTCCGAAGTAAAGTAACGCATTGACGGTACAGAGTTGCCGGCTTGTCAGCTGACAGCCGGAGTTTTCGGAGCGGGCAGGGGACAACAACCCTGCCCGTTCTTGCTTGAGGGGAGTGAGCGTCGTGCGAGTCGGCTATTACCAATACGAACCGGAGTTCGGTGCGGTCGCGAAGAACCTGGACGCGATTCGCGCCAAGCTGGAGCAGACCGAGGCCGATCTCATGGTTCTGCCGGAGCTCTGTGCCTCGGGGTATCAATTTGTGTCGGCCGAAGAGGCGCAACGGTTGTCAGAGCCGGTGCCGGACGGGCCGACCACGAAGATGTTGGTCGAGATGGCCAGGCGCCGGCGCATGCATATCGTGGCCGGGCTGCCGGAGCGGGCAGGATCTCAATGTTACAACTCGGCGGTGGTCGTCGGGCCGTCCGGATTTCTCGGCTGCTATCGAAAGAGCCACCTGTTTTTTGAAGAGACGCTCTGCTTCGCACCCGGAGATACCGGTTTTCACGTCTGGGATATCGGGTCCGCCAAGATCGGCGTCATGATCTGTTTCGACTGGTACTTTCCGGAATCCGCCCGGACGCTGGCCCTTATGGGGGCGGACATCATCTGCCATCCATCCAATCTTGTGCTGCCGAATTGTCCGGACTCCATGCCGGTGCGTTGCCTGGAGAATCGCGTCTTTGCGGTGACGTGCAACCGCATCGGGACCGAGGCGCGTGGCGGCAAAGAGGCCCTCACCTTTATCGGTAACAGTGAAGTGGTCAGTTCTCGAGGAGTTATCCTGCAACGCGCGCCGCGCGACCGTGAAGAGCTGGCCGTGGTAGACATCGATCCGACCGAAGCGCGGAACAAAGCCCTTACCCGCTACAACGATCTGCTCGGCGATCGCCGGCCCTCCCTCTATCACAAGTAGTCCGCCCCCATGGAACGCATGGCGTCGCTCAGCGGCCGTTCTCAGTGTAGGCTTGCGCCGTGAGCGTGAGCACGGTAGGATCCTTCTATGGATATGGAACTCGGGAAGGGCATTTTCCTCGTGGCGACGCCCCAACTGCGCGATCCAAATTTTCGCCAAACCGTTGTGCTGCTCTGTGAACATGGCGACGAAGGAGCGCTCGGTGTGGTCGTCAACAGACCGACGGCCATGTCCATCTCGGAAGCACTCCCGCAGGTGCCCATCATCGAAGGGGCGAGCCACGTACTCTACGCCGGGGGGCCCGTGCAGACGAATCACGTCATGCTCCTGTACCGGGTCGACCAGTTGCCGGAGAATTCTCACCACGTGTTTGACGGGGTCTGCCTCGGCGGAGACATGGGGGTCGTCGAGCGGATCCTCACCGGTCCCACGACTAAAGATTCTTTCCGTGCCTATCTCGGGTATTCGGGCTGGGGGCCTGGCCAGCTGGAGTCGGAGATGAAGACCGGTTCGTGGATTACCCTGCCGGCTGATTCCAAAATGGTGTTTGAAAAAGATCCTGCGCAGGTGTGGCAGGAAATTCTGCTGAGCCTGGGCGATGCGTACCAACACTACGCGGATATGCCGTTCGACCCCTCCTGTAATTGACCGCTCTATTCAAGTTTCGATCTTTCCCTCCTTCGTGATCGCGCCACGACTCCATTGAAGCCTGTCGGCGGCAGTGTTAGGCTGCCTGCATGGGATGTCTTCCCCGTCCTCCTGGTGCAGTTGGTCGGTTCATAGGACTGATCAGTCTCTTCGTGGCAGCGTTTCTCTCTTCCCACTGCGGAGTCGGGTACACCATTTATAAATCCGAGTCGAAGCTGGATCGGCTGGCCGTGCCGATGACCAAGACGCAGGTGCTCGACGCGATCGGTCGTCCCGATCGTGTCTTGCGGGACGATGGGCGAATGCTCGTCTGGGAATATTCCCTGACAACCCGCAATCAATGGCTCTATGAGCTGGGGCTCTGTCCCATCTCCGTCTGGATTCTCGGCGGATGCATTATCTATCCCTTTACCAATATCGCCATGGAGCGCCAGCGCGAGTATCCCCAGCATGTGGTGCTGGTGAATGAAGAACTGTGTACGTGGGGTCCCCCGGTTGCCATCTTGCAGCGGCGAAAGTCTTGTGAGGTGGCCGGCGTGCCTCATGGCCGGACAGACGGCCGAACAGGCCGGCCTGAGCCGGTTGTGACCGGATTGGGGCCGATCAACCGGGAGACGATTGATCGGTACCGCACGATGGCGGTCATGTTGTTCGAAGACGGGCCGAATGCGCCGGGCTCCGGCTCGCGCGTGGCCGGGATCGTGACCACGTTGTTGTTGGACCTCGACATGAACATGGTTGAGCGCGCGAAGCTCGATGAAGTCTTAAAAGAACAGGTGATTCAACTGACCCACGCCGACGATGCCAACGTGTTGAAAGTCGGCAAGCTGGTCGGCGCCCATGCCATCATCGTCGGTGGCGTGCAGCAATGGGAGCAGCATGAGCAGGCGCGCACGAGCAGTGTGTCGCTGTCGCTGCGGATGATCGACGTCGAGACAGGACAGCTCCTGTTCAACGGCGAAGGCCATCTGACCGACCCCACCCGCGACGATGCGGAGAGTGCGGCGCGGCTGATCGTGCATCGCATCCTGGCGCGCTTCGGCTCACAGACCGGTCTGCTCGGTTCGGGGCGCATCGGCGTGAATTGGGAACTGCTCGAATCGGGTGGCTCGCGCTACTATGCGGTGCGGGAACTGCGGAGCGGCTTGCCGGCAGAAAAGGCCGGGCTGCATGTCGGAGATGAAGTCGTCGGCTGTAACGGTTCTTCACTCGCGGGAGTGAAATCAGAACGCGAAGCCAAACGGGTTTGCCAGATCGAGGCGGGGCAGTCCTTGAAGCTTGATATTCGGCGGGCCGGGTCACCCCTGGAACTCGGCATCGTGGCTGAACCGCGACCGGGGTTGTGATGTTGTTAGAGTAGTGCTGAGAGAAATCTTCCTGTATGTGACGCTGCCACTTTCGCTATCTGCTCCGGACGACCTTCTGCGATAATCTGACCGCCTGCCGCTCCGCCTTCTGGTCCTAAGTCGATCACCCAGTCGGCTGATTTGATCACATCCAGATTATGCTCCACGACAACCAGGGTGTTGCCGGCGTTCACCAGCTTGTGCAGGACGGCGAGGAGTTTTTTCACATCTTCAAAGTGCAGGCCGGTCGTCGGCTCATCCATGATGTAGAGGAGATCTTTTGCCGATCCATCTTTTAATTCAGCGGCGATTTTGAGCCGCTGGGCTTCGCCGCCCGAGAGTGTCGTAGCGGACTGCCCGAGGCGCAGGTAGCCGAGGCCGATGGAAGAGAGCAGATGCAGCCGCTCTTGCAGTTTCGGCGCGCCGCTGAAGAATTGCACCGCGTCATCAACCGTCATCGCCAGGACTTCTGAAATCGTCTTCCCGCGATAGCGGATCGCCAGGACCTCCGGCTTAAACCGTTTCCCGTCGCAGCTTTCGCATGGCACATAGAGGTCTTCGAAGAAGTACATCTCCAGCTTTTCCACGCCTGCGCCTTCGCAGCGCTCGCATCGCCCACCGGCGGTGTTAAAGGAAAAGTGCCCCGGCGTCAGCCCCTGCCGGAGCGCGTCGCGCTCAGAGGCAAAGAGCTGGCGTATTTCGTCGAAGGCTTTCAGATAGGTAATGGGATTGGAGCGGGGCGTGCGGCCGATGGGTTGTTGATCGATGAGGCGCACGCCCTTCAAGTGCTCAAGGCCTTTGATGGCCTTGAAGCGGCCCATCGGGAGCGCATCTACCCGGAATGCGCGGGCCAGGGCGCGGTACAACGTGTCTTCGACGAGCGTGCTCTTGCCGGAACCGGATACGCCGGTGACGCAGATGAACATGCCGAGCGGCAGCCGGACCAGGAGATCTTTCAGATTATGTTCGTTGGCTCCCGCGATGACGAGCACCTTCCCGCTGCCGGACCGGCGGGATTTCGGGAGTGGAATGTGTTCTTCTCCCCGGAGGTAGCGGGCCGTAAGGGCGCGCTTGTCCTGGATAAACTCTTTGGCCGGCGCGGCGCAGATGATCTCGCCGCCCCGTTCGCCGGACTGCGGCCCGAGTTCGACGAGATAGTCGGCCGATTCGATCATGTGGCGATCGTGTTCCACGACGACCACGGTGTTGCCGACGGCGGCGAGGTCTTTGAGAATTCCGGCGAGCAGGTCGGTGTCGCGGGCATGGAGACCGATGGTCGGCTCGTCGAGCACATAGAGAGTGCCGACCAGTCTGGCGCCGAGCTGATTGGCCAGGGAGGCGCGCTGGGCTTCTCCCCCAGAAAGCGTTTTTGTTTGTCTGGCCAGGGTGAGATAGCCGAGGCCGACCCGCAGCAGGAACCCCAGTTTGGCCTTCAACTGACGCAGGATATCGGCAGCAATCTCCTGTTCGAACGGCCGCAGCGTCAGGGCCTCCATCCAGCTCAGCAGGCCCGCAATTGTTTGTTCAGTGATCTCGTGAATGTCGGTGCCGGCGATCTTCACGAAGCGGGCATCCGGCTTCAACCGGCTGCCGTGACAAGCCGGGCATTCCACCGGCGTACGATAGCGGCTCAGGAGGACGCGCACATGCAACTTGTAGCGCTTTCCTTCCATGTATTCGAAGAAGTTGTTGATGCCATCAAAGGAATCGTCGCCTTCCCACAGCAGCGTCTGAGTCGATTTCGGGAGGTTGCGAAACGGGGCTGTCACGTCAATGCCTTTCCGTTTCATAGCCAGCAGCATCTGCTTCTCCCACCAATCCGTTCCGGGCTTGCTCCAGGGCTCGACCGCGCCTTCGGCGAGCGATTTGCCGTGGTCGGGAATGACGAGCTCCGGATCGTAGCGCAGGACGTTGCCGAAGCCTTTGCATTCGGGACAGGCGCCGAGAGGATGGTTGAAGGAAAAGAGGATCGGCCTGAGCGGTTCAAAGGTGCGACCGCACTGCTGGCAGAGGAAATTGGTGCTGAAGGAGTGAATGCCTTGGCCGATCACGTCGACCGTGCAGCGGCCTTCGCCCTCGCGGAACGCGGTCTCAATCGCTTCCACGAGGCGGGTTCGATTATCCGACCTGATCACGAGCCGGTCGAGCACGACATGCAGTGACGTCTCTGTGTGGAGCGGCGGATGGGTGGCCTCAAGCAGATCGAGGATCTCATAGCCGGCTTTGAGGCGGGTAAATCCGCGAGTCAGGAGCGATTGAAGGAATGCCGATTCCAACTTGGCGGTTGGAGTGGCCACGGCGAAGAGAATCATGGCCCGCGCGTCGGGAAAGCGTTCGAGCAGCTCGGTGGCGACCGTATCAGGATGGAATGAACGGGCTTCCTGATGACAGTCGGGACAGACCGGCTTGCCGATCTTGGCAAAGAGCAGCCGGAGCAGGTCCGAGATTTCCGTGGTGGTGCCGACGGTCGAACGGGCGGTGCGCACCTGGTTCTTCTGTTCGATGGCGATCGCGGGACGTACGTTGATGATGCGATCCACGTCGGGGCGCGCCACCTTGTCGATGAACATGCGCGCGTAAGTCGAGAGGGATTCAACATAGCGCCATTGGCCTTCGGCGAAGAGGGTGTCGAAGGCGAGCGACGATTTGCCTGAACCGGACAGGCCGGTGATAGCCGTGACCTGGTTGTGGGGAATACGGAGTGAGATGTTCTTGAGGTTGTTCTGCCGGGCGCCTTCGACGATGAGGTCGGATGACGGAGGCTTGGGCAGAGGGGTGATATCCACGGGGCTAAGTCCTTCCAGGAGAATTGATGATCCTATCAAGCGGGGTGGTGGGCTTCAACAGGGAACGGGGAAAGTCTTGGCGATCACGTTCAGTAGTGAGAGGATGGGGGCATCCACCGGGAGGGACGCATGACTTTGACGACGACACCGAGTATCGAAGGTAAGCGAGCGGTTAAATATCTGGGGCTCGTCAGTGGGGATGCCATTCTGGGCGCGAATATCTTTCGTGACTTCTTTGCCTCGATTCGGGATATTGTCGGCGGCCGGTCGGCCTCGTATGAAGCCGAACTGCGGAAGGCCAAGGATATTGCCATCGGCGAAATGCGAGAACAGGCCAGGAACCTCGGTGCCAATGCCATTGTCGGGATTGATATCGACTACGAAACGATCGGCGCCAGCAGCAGCATGTTGATGGTAAGTGCCAGTGGCACGGCAGTGGTCATCGAATAGCAGGCATCCCATGGCGCTACTGTCGAATACAGAATATCTTGGTTTGGGCCGTCAGATCGCCCGGCTCCTTGGCTCCAGTCTTGAAGGAGCCTCATCAGATGCCCTGCGTGAATTGGCTCTGGCCTACGATCCCTCAGCCAACGATGCCCGGATCAGCGCCGAGGTCTTTCTCTTTCACAAGTTTCTCCTCATGCAAGCCTGTGTCGGCGTCTTTCCTGAGTCCCATGTGGCGCATGTGGTCGGCGGGTTCTTCGCTGCGTTGAACGAGAAGATGAACGGATTGGAACTCGGTTCGGATCGGCAGCAGGCCATGGAGCAGATGTGGCAAATCCGTGCCGGGCAATTCGAGCAGCCGTTTTCAAATGATCGCGCCCAGTTTCTCGAAGCAAGCCCGGACGCCTCCCACTGGAAACAGACCATCTCGCGCTTTTGCCAGAACGTCCGCGAGATCGCTAACCCGCCTGATATCTGGGCCGGCACCAACAGCCCCTCCCAGGAAGCCAGCCGCACCGTCACCCACGCCCTCAATCAAATGATCTCGACGCTTAATGAGATGAACCGGCTGCATTTCCCTGCTTCCGTCTAACGCCATTACTTCTCACTGTCCACATTCTGTATGTTGAGCTGTGATAGATCTGTCATCAGATCCTGCCTATAATCGTTTCAGCTCGGTTCATTTGGTATAGGTGGTTATGGATCTTTCCGCGTACCTCGATCGTATTAATTATCCGGGCGAGTCTGCGGCATCACGCGACACGCTGCGCGCGCTTCATCTCGCCCATGTGTTCGCGGTGCCGTTTGAAAATCTGGACGGCTATCGGGGCGTTCCGGTCTCGCTGGAGCCGCCTGATTTGTTTGCCAAGATCGTGACCGCGCGTCGTGGCGGGTACTGTTTTGAGCTGAATGGTCTCTTCAGTCTGCTCCTGGAGGCCATGGGGTTTGAGGTTACGAGGCTGATCGCGCGGGTGTGGTATGGGGCGAAGCCGCCCTATCCGAGAAGCCATCAGGTCCTGCTGGTGAGAGCTGGCGGGGAGCCCTGGCTGGTCGATGTCGGCTTCGGCGGGAATGGATTGCTTGAGCCCATCCCGCTGGCTGTGGGGCATGAAGCCCGGCAGTTGGAGGAACGGTTTCGTCTCCTCTCAGGGGAATCGGGAGAGTATTTGTTGCAGGCTTGGATTCATGGTGAGTGGGATAGTCTCTATTCCTTCTCGACTCAGCCTTGTCAGCCGGTCGATTATCAATACGCGAACTATTTCCACTCCCATTCCAAGGATTCTCTGTTCATGCAGCGGCGGGTCTGTACGATTCCAACGAGAGAGGGACGTACAACCTTGGTCGATCAGAGTTTAAGTATCAGGCGGAACGGAAAGAACGAGAAATCAGTGGTCGAGAGTGATGCCGCATACGCCCGTGTGCTTCACCAGCACTTTGGCATCGTCCTGCCGTAAAGCCCGCCCGATCCTACCGGATGATCAACCGCACCAAGCCTACGCAACTCATATAGAGCGCGAGTGAGCCGGCCATCGCCGGCCAGAAGCCGAAGCGCGGGACGCCGACGATCATGGACACGACATAGACCGTCCAGGGCGGCACGAACCACAGCAGATTCTTTGCGTAGCTGACAATGGCGTCGTTGCCGCCGTTCAGGTAGATCAGGATGAATGTGGCGCCGGTGATGGCGGGGAAGGTGCTGGCGAAGGCCGCGAGAAAGGATCGGCCTTGCGCGCCGAGATAGGTCGACACGCTGACGATGGTGCCGCCTAAGAGAAAATAGAGTACATGCTTGCCCCAGTCGTTCACGGATCATTCCTCCTGCGATAGCTTGCTCTCGATTGCCTCGCACCCTGTGCAGCGATTCTACCCAAGTGCCATTCGCACCGCACTATACATCACGATGACTTCGACGGCATGCGCGACGACGGGGATATGGAGGTTGTTGGTCTTGAGCCGCACGGCCCCCCACACGAGACCATCGCAGATCGCGATCCAATGCAGGTGTTGGAAGGTCGCGACCATGAAGGGGTCGAAGGAAAATGCGACGGCGCTGGTGATGAGGGCCAGAGGCGAGAGGTGCCGGAAAAGAGGGGAGTGCCACAGATGCGATTCGAGCACGGCGAGTCGCCCGAGGAGAAAGCCTCGAAAGTTTACTTCAACGAAGAGCGCGATCCCGCCGATCACCCAGGGCAGCATGAGGGGGAGAGGGATGCGGGCATGGGGGGTGTCTTTGAGAAAGGTGATGTCAAATCCCATGGCAGGGATTGTCTTGAGAATCATGATGGTGTTGAGGCAACCGAGGCCGAGGCCGATCACGAGGCCCCACCGGAAGCCGGACTTCAATCCGCGTGGGTGCAGACCAAGAAGCGGAAGCACAGGGCGGTTGTGTGTCGCCCATAAAGCGAGCGCGAGATAGGCCAGGACCTGCGGCGCGAATTGGAGGAGCGTCTGTTCCTGCAGTGATGCGGGGAGGAGGTAATAGATGACGGTGGCAGCAATAGGGAGCAGCGCCAGGGCTGCTCCTCGTTCGTTAGCCTGAACCGTGGTCGCTCGTTCGCTCGGTTCAGGCATCGGCATGGAGGCCTATTGTAATTGCAGATTGTACCGATCCAATGTGGTGGCCTTATGCCGTGCCAGGTTCGAGAGCGACTTATTGTAATCGACGACCGACCGGAGCTCGTTGCCCTGGGCGGTCGCAAGGTCGCGCTGGAAGTCGAGCACGAAGCGGGTGGTGCTCAAGCCGACTTTCAGCCTCTCCTGCTCGGCCTGCAATTGCTTCTCGGCCATGATGCGGGCGGAGCGGGTGGTCTCGATCCGCTTGAAATCGGTCTGCACGCGGCGGACGGCTTCGCGCACGCCCACAATGATTTGCTGGCGCACGCTCACCAAGGAGGCTTCGGCATTTTTGAGTTCGAGTTGGCGCTTGTTGTAGGTGCTGACAGCTGAGCGATTACCGAGCGGGTAGCTCAAGACGAGCCCCGCCCCATAATTGTAGAAATCGCCGCCGAAGTTTTTGCTAACGGAGTCGCCGTAGTCTTTGCCCAGTCCGGCCATGCCCATCGTGCCTTGAAGCGAGAGGGTGGGGAGTAACTGGTTGCGGGCAAACTGCTTGTTGAGTTCGCCCGATTCGAGGTTCTTCTTGGCCTGGACGATTTCCGGGCGCTGTTCGATGGCGGTATCGATGGCTTCCTGTAAGCTGAGGGGCTCGAGCACCACAACCGGCACATCGGTCGGTGTCAGGCGCACGTCCTGCCGCAATTCCTCTTCGCCGGGATTGAGCAGCCGGCGCAATTGGTCCTCCTGGTCGCGGATGGATTTTTCTGCTACCAGTACCTGTTCCACCCGTGAGGCGACGGCGGCTTCGGCCTGCAGGACATCGACGATCGACATGACGCCGGCTTTGGTCTTGGCCCGGTTGGTCGCCAGCAGTTCTTCCGCCGCCTTCAGGGCCGCCTGAGCAACCTTCAAGTTTTCGTTCGCAAAGACCAATTCCCAGTAGGTTTGTTCGACGGTGGCGAGGACGGTCAGGACGCGATCACGGAATACGTGCTGTTCGACGTCGGCATTATTCTGGGCCACCTTGATGAAGGTCTTGGTGACGTCGATGCCCGCGTTACGCAACAATGGCTGGGTCAACGTGAGGGCAAGTCCTCCGGTATAGGCCGGATTGAACAGGAATCCGGTCGCCACGTTCTGGTTCACGTTGGTACGAGCAGGGCTGTAATTCAAATCGACGTTACCGCCGGTGATCAGATTTTGAGTCGCATCGACGGTGACAGAACTGTTGCGCTGATCGAATGCTTGAATGTCCGACAGGGCGCCGCCGGTGCCGCCGAAGACCGGCCGATTGAGCGGGGAGACCTGGCGGTTGTATTGACCGTTTACGCTGAAGGTCGGATCGAACTTGGCTTGCTCGATGGTGATATCGAATATCCGGCTCTCTTTCGTCTGGCGGCTGATGGAAATATCCAGATTGCTTTGTAGTGCCCGCACGGCGGCGTCAGGCAGGGAGATGGCTTCGCGCCGTTCCGCTGGCGTGACCGTCTTGGCGGGACCTTGGCTCCAGCAGGGGCTGGCTGTCAGAAACACGAGCGTGATGGCGATACCGCTTCTCCATCTGGAAACGAGATGAGCGTGGGGCCTCATGAATCCTCCTTGATCGACAGACTGAACGGGCTCATATTATACTGGTCGTATGGAAATTGTCATGAATCAACTCGCCCTTCAGGTCAGGAGCATGGTGCGACGTCTGCTCACGGTTGCACTCATCACGGCAGTGGTGACGGTGGGGGTGGTGCTTGTCGAGCGCGCATCGGCATTGGCACAATCGGTGTCCGGTGTGCGGTCGTTTGATGGCGGGGTGGGCCCGTTGTTCAATCTCACCGGTCCCGCAAATCTCTATCTTGACGGTCAGGGGACGCAGGGATATTTGTATACGCCCGGCGGGAATATGCAGACGTATAGTTTTCGGAACCCGACGACGGGGCAGGCCTGGAGCGGCGCTGTCATGACCTTTGGCCCGCAACTCTCGATCGGCCTGATCCAGGGCGCCAACCAGGGCGGATCACCACTGGTTTTGCCCGGTCCTCCCAGGCAAACTGGTCCTCTACCTTCGGTCACTTCGACGCTTCTCGACGAGATTCCCTAGCAGGATGCTGAAAAAGTCTGTCGGCGTCGTTCTCGCAGCGCTCAGTGGTTCAACGTGCGGAACTCAGCACGCCTCACCTCTTCGCTTGCTGCGGCCTAGCTGAGCAGCCTTTTTGAACATCCTGCGATTTCATCTTCACGGTTCATTCGCCAGTTGCCACGCCAATGACAGGACGTAGCGTGCTGTCGTCATGAGAGCGTCAGGATTGATGGTGTCGGCCGTATCAGTCGGCTGATGATAGTGGGCATGTATCCCGCCGCTGACGATGGTAATGGTTGGCACGCCGGCTTCTTTAAACGGGACGTGGTCGCCGCCGGGGAAGAATCCAAATACGTCGAGCTTGGATGCAAGACCCGCCGGTTCTCCCGCCTGCTGCGAGACCGTTTTCTCCAGCCCTGTCACCCCGACCGTCAAGCGTCCATTGCCGATTCCGGCATGGTCGATGTTGATCATGGCTTTGGTTGAGGCGAGAGACACGACTGGGCGGGTTACGTAGAGGCGCGAGCCGAGCAGGTTATTTTCTTCGCCGCTAAACGATACAAACAGGATTGTGCGCTGCGGGCGCAGGTCTGATTCCGCCAGTGCGCGGGCAACTTCCAACATCACGGCGGTGCCTGAGGCATTGTCGTCTGCTCCCGGGAAGAGCAATCCCGCCGGACGGCCGAAGTGATCGCGATGGGCCCCGATGATGATGGCGTCAGGGCCGGTTCCGGGGATCAATCCCACGATGTTTGTCAGCAGGCCTTCTTGTATGGTGGTATTCCAGCGGAGTGAGACGTATTGATCTGTTTGCGATGCGTGGGCTGAATCATCCTTATTGAGCTGTTCCTGAAGATGCCGAAGGCGATCTGCGTCGCTTGGCGTGGCAAGGATCTGTTCTGCGAGCGTCGTGCTGATCCATGCGCCGGGGATGCCTTGATCGGGAGGGAGTTGTCCGTAGAATGCGCTGGGCTTTCCCGTGACCCCGCGCCGGGCTTCATAGGAGTTGAGAATCGGCCCTGTCGCGGTCAAGTAGGCGAGGGCTCCGCGGTCTCGTGCGAACCGAACCTTGTCGGCATGGCTGACGGGTTTTGGGTACTGATACGGCTTGCCCCGCAGGAAGAGGACGATGCGATCGGCGACATCCACGCCGGCATAGTCATCGATGCCGCGAGCGGTATCGACGATTCCATGGCCTACGAACACGATTTGGCCTTGGACATCAGCTGAGGGTGAATCGAAGACGGGAAGGTAATCGGCAGTGATTTGCGCCGTCACTCGTTGATCGGCCGTTCCAAGGCGTACCAGTGGATCGGGCTCAAGAAGTGCTGCAGGGACGATAGCCGCCATGATTCCCAGTGATTGCCCTTCATCGCCACTGATTGATGGAATAGACAGTGGACCGTTGAACAGGGTGGGGAAGCGCAATCCTGCCTTACGAAATTCCTCCCATGCCCAAAGCCCCGATTGCAGATCGTCCGGGGTGGCGGCTTGTCGCCCATTGAATGTGGGGGCGCTCAATGTTCGAATGTCGGCCAGCATCCGTTCGGTTGAGAGGGTGCTCAGGGATGCCTGCAGTCCTGCATCGGATGACTGCGCCGGCACTGGTTCGGCATGGATCACATACAAGAGGATGATGCACAGGGCCATGCGGCAGGTTGCAGGAAATGCTATGGTCCGGCTGCTTGTCATCTCGGTACCCCGTCCTGTCGTAATTCCGAGGAAGATGATAGCACAGGGGGCCAAGCGGGTTGCACCGCGGGGTTGAGCCAGGTACTATTCGTCACGGAGAATTTTGATACGAAACACCATGACGCAGGCCGATTCGTTTCCCAACCGTCTCATCACTGAATCCAGCCCCTATCTCAGGCAGCATGCGCTGAATCCTGTCGACTGGTACGCCTGGGGGCCGGAGGCCCTGGCTAAGGCCAAGGCTGAAGATAAGCCGATCCTCCTGTCGATCGGCTACTCGGCCTGCCACTGGTGCCATGTCATGTCTCACGAATCTTTCGAGAATCGTGAGATTGCGGCCGTGCTCAATGAATACTTTGTGAGTGTGAAAGTGGATCGGGAAGAACGTCCCGATCTCGATGATATTTATCAAAAGGCCGCGCAGGTATTTCTGGGGCGGGGAGGCGGCTGGCCGCTGACCATGTTCCTCACGCCGGATCAGGAACCGTTTTACGGCGGGACCTACTTCCCTCCCGTGTCGCGACACAATCTGCCGGGATTTCCGCAGGTGTTGCAAGGAGTCCTGGATGCCTACCGGAATCACCGTGACGATGTGGTGAAAAACGTCGAGCGGGTGAAGGCGGGCTTGGCCCGGGTGAGTACGCATCAGCCTTCCTCTGAGCCGCTTACGGATACTTTGCTGAATGACGGCGTGAAAGACTTGAGTCTCTTCTTCGATCCGGTCCACGGCGGATTCGGCGAGGGGCCCAAGTTTCCCACGGTGCCGCCGCTCAGTCTGTTGTTGCGCCATACCTATCGATCGAAAGACGCGACGGCTCAAGAGAAGGTTTTATTGCAGTTGCGAAAGATGGCGGCCGGCGGGATTTATGATCATCTCGGCGGCGGGTTTCACCGGTATTCGGTCGATGGACAATGGCTCATTCCGCATTTCGAAAAGATGCTCTATGACAATGCGCAATTGGTGCGCATCTATCTCGATGGCTGGCGGCTGACGAAAGAGGCGCGGTTCCGTCAGGTGGTCGAAGAGACGCTCGAATGGACGCGTCGGGAACTGACGCATGCGGATGGAGCTTTTTTTGCCGCGCAGGACGCCGATAGTGAAGGTGAAGAGGGCCGGTTTTTCGTCTGGGATCCGGCGGAGATTCAGGCCGTACTCGGACAGGAGTTGGGCGAGATGTTCTGTCGCGCCTATGGCGTAACCGACGGCGGCAATTTCGAAGGGAAGACGGTCTTAAATCGGCTGGGGGACTCTGGATCGTCCGCTGAGGTTCAGGAGCAGCTCGAAGCGACACTGCGTCCGGCCAGGAAGAAATTGTTGGCTGCCCGCGAGCAGCGTGTGAAGCCCCAACGGGATGAAAATATTCTCACGAGCTGGAATGCTCTCGCGGTTTCGGCTTTTCTTGATGCCTACCAGACCTTCGGAACTCCGTGGTACCTGTCATCGGCCGAGCAGGCCTTGACGTTCCTGATCGACTACGCGATTGCCGACGGTCGCGTGTCCCGCACGGTCGCGGGCGGAAGCGGGCGGATTGCCGGCTATCTTGATGACTATGCCTATCTGGCGGCGGCCTTACTCGATGCCTTCGAGACGACCTCGCATGGCTGGTATTTGGAGCAGGCTCAGGTTGTGGCGGATGGTATGCTGACGCACTTCTGGGACGAAGGTCTCGGCGGGTTCTTTTTCACGGCCAAGGATCACGAGACGCTCATCCATCGAATGAAGTCCGGCACGGATAGCGCGATGCCGTCCGGCAATGCGGTGGCGGTGCAGGTGCTGATTCGCCTCTTTTCTTTGACGGGGGAACGGACGTATTATGATCGCGCCGAGCAGACGTTGCGGGTGTTTCGTCAGTTGATGGACCAGAATGCCTACGGCGCATCCGGGCTTCTTTGCGGGTTGGATCTCCTGTTGTCCAAACCGAAAGAAGTGGTGATTGTGGGGGCACGGGGCAAGCCGCAGACGGAGTCGCTCCTGGCTGCTTTGCATCAGCGGTATGTGCCGAACAAGATCCTCCTGGTCATTGATGAGGCACGCCGGGGAAAAGAGGGCGAGCTGCCTCTGGCTGCGGGAAAGGTAAGCGTGAACGGGCAACCGACTGCCTATGTCTGCCAGCAGTTTACCTGTTCGGCGCCGGTGACGGAGAGCGCTCATTTGGAATCGCTTCTATAGAAAGGAGTGCCTGTGGCTGGCGGCGGATCTGGACAGGGCCTGTACGAGCACCTCTATAAGCGGTTTTTCGAAAACCGCGATGACCATAAGGGGTATGACTTCCAACATGCTCCGGGCGGTAGCTCGGCACCTCCGTCCGTTACCTTTGCGCAAAAGCTTCGGTGGTGGACTTGGGATCGTTGGCAGCGGCGGAAACGGATTTTGGCCGAGCGGGATCGGTTGCAGCGAGATATTGTGAGCATGCGCCGGAACTCGGTACCGGGTGCGAAGCTATAGGCGGTAGTTCGGAAATGATCAAGCGGGAGGGATTCAGCATTATGCGTCCGATAGCTCAGAACATTCGAGCGACGCTGTCGACCAGTCTCTGGGTGGCAGTGGTTCTCTTGGTTGGGGTTGCGCCGGTGTCGGCAGTCCCCCGTGAGAACCATGAGGAGAAGGAAGCGAATCTGAAGCAGCAAGCGACCGGCGGGCTTTTCCATAAATGGACCTTCGACAAGGATACAACCAAAAGTATGCCCGGAGGTTTTGTTCCGCTTTCGTTTGGAGCGGGGCCATCAGCGAACTGGTCGGTAGAAGCCGATGAAACAGCCCCGTCCGCTCCGAATGTGGTGATGGGGACGTCTGCGTGCGAAGAAAGCGCCTGTTTCCGACTGCTGATTGCACAGGGACTTGAATATGAGTATCCGGATCTCACGATGCGTATTCGGTCAGCCGATGGAGTGGCTGGTGCGGGTGGATTCGTGTTTGCCTTGCGGGATGCGCAAAACTTTTACGCGGCGCTCGTCGACCTCGGGGCAAAGCGCGCACAGGTCATCCGTGTGATTGAAGGCGTGACGACAGTGTTGGGTCAAACCGCCGTGACGCTGAAGCCCATTGATTGGCATAGTCTTCGGGTTCAGCGGAATACGATCGTCAGTAAAGATTTTATTGAGGCATTTGTCGATGGAGTATTGGTGCTCTCGGTAGAGGATCAGATGTTGGGGGCCGGTCAAGTCGGTGTGGTGATGCAAGGGAAAACATCCTGGTTTTTCGATACGTTGCACGCAGTTCCCCTGTTCTCTCATCGACCGCTCTCCTCACCGGCGGCCTATTGAACGGCATCCCGCTATGAGCAGATTGATTCTCTGCTTGCCTTTTCTCAGTTTGCTGGAGTAGCATCGGATTGCTTGATTGCGAGAGGCCTGGCAGGCAAGCGTGGAAAGTGACAAGGCCTGAATCGATGTTGTTATGGTTGTGCCCGGGAATTTGATCGGAAGCCAGAGCTAAGCCGCCGCTGTGTTGACGTCTTCGGCCCATTCCTTCCTTCCTCCGTTCTCGAGTCCAACACAACACCATTTTCTCAAAGGAGGAACCCCATGGGTTCGAAGATTTACGTCGGTGGATTGCCCTACTCAACAACCGAGCAACAGCTGAGCGATTTGTTCGCTGTGCACGGAGCTGTGACGTCGTCACGCATCATCACGGACAAGTTCACGGGGCAGTCCCGTGGATTCGGTTTCGTGGAGATGTCGGGGGACAGCGAAGCGCAGGCGGCGATTACCGCGTTGAACGGCACGCAGCTCGGCGGCCGGACATTGACTGTGAATGAAGCCCGTCCTCAAGAGCCCCGTTCCGGTGGCGGCGGCGGTGGTGGGCGTGGCGGATTCGGTGGTGGCGGCGGCGGTCGGTACTAAACCGGTCACGACCCCTTAGTGCATGAAAGGGCTGCCGGAATTTCCGGCAGCCCTTTTTTATTCCTCGGTCCCTGCGCCGGTCGTGCAGATACGGTGTCTTTGATATGATGACCGCCGGAGGTCTCTGTGCCGCCGTTCAAGCTCGAAGCCCCGTTTCATCCTTGTGGCCATCAGCCGGACGCGATCGCCAAGCTGACAGCCGGTGTTCGTGCCGGCAGGAAGCATCAAGCCCTTCTCGGAGTGACCGGATCGGGTAAGACCTTTACGATGGCGAACCTGATCGAGCAGGTTCAGAAGCCGACGCTCGTGCTTGTGCATAACAAGACCCTGGCCGGGCAGTTGTACCAGGAGTTTAAACAGTTTTTCCCGCAGAATGCCGTCGAATATTTCATCAGTTACTACGACTATTATCAGCCCGAAGCCTATCTTCCTCAGACGGATACCTACATTGCCAAGGATGCGTCGATCAACGATGCGATCGATCAGATGCGCCACTCGGCCACCCGGTCGTTGCTGGAGCGGAACGATGTGATCATCGTGTCGTCGGTTTCGTGCATTTACGGCCTGGGGTCGCCGGAGATCTACCATGGCATGTTGTTGTATCTCGAAATGGGGATGGAGATTCGCCGCGAGAAGATTCTGGCGAAACTCGTCGAGATCCAATATGCGCGGAACGATGTCGATTTTCATCGCGGGACGTTCCGTGCGCGCGGGGATGTCATTGAGATTTTTCCGGCGGCCAGCGATGCGGTCTCGGTTCGAATCGAACTGTTCGGCGATGTGATCGATGCAATCCACGAGATCGATCCGTTGACCGGGAAATCGCTGGGGAAATTGCCAAAAGTGCCGATCTATCCCAATACTCACTATTTGATTGCGCCTGATCGGTATGAGCGAGCGATCACGGGGATTGAGGAGGAGCTCGATGAACGCGTCCTCTATTTCCAGAAGCACAAGCAGCTGGTCGAGGCGCAGCGGATCGCGCAGCGGACGAAGTTTGATCTCGAAATGATTCGTGCCATGGGGTACTGCCACGGTATTGAAAACTATTCCCGCCATCTGAGCGGACGGGCCCAGGGCGAGGCCCCTCCTACGTTGATCGACTACTTTCCCAAAGACTTTCTCATGATCATCGATGAGTCGCATGCCACGGTCTCGCAGGTGGGCGGAATGTATGCGGGCGACTATTCACGGAAGCGGACGCTGGTGGACTACGGTTTCCGGTTGCCCTCGGCCATTGATAACCGGCCGCTCAAGTTTGAGGAGTTCGAACGGATCCTGAACCAGGTGATCTATGTGTCAGCGACGCTGGGGAACTATGAGCTCGAGCATGCGGCGGGAGCGGTGGTCGAGCAGATTATTCGGCCAACCGGGTTGATGGATCCCTGCATTGAGGTGCAACCGGCGAAGGGCCAGGTGGATCATCTCTTAGGAGAAGTGAGAAAGGAAGTGGCCAAAGGCGGTCGCGTGTTGGTGACGACCCTCACGAAGCGGATGGCGGAAGATCTCAGCGAGTACTATCACGAGTTGGGGTTGAAGGTGCGGTACCTACATTCCGATATCAAAACGCTCGAACGGGCGGAGATCATCCGCGACTTGCGCCGGGGAGTATTCGACGTGCTGGTAGGAATCAATCTCCTCCGGGAAGGGCTGGATCTACCGGAGGTGACGCTTGTGGCTATTCTTGATGCTGACAAGGAGGGCTACCTGCGATCCTATCGGTCCCTGATCCAAACGGCCGGGCGTGCGGCAAGAAACGTTGAGGGGCGCGTGGTGTTTTATGGCGATGTCATCACAGAGTCGATGAAAATCGCCATGGCTGAGACGACTCGCCGGCGTCTGATCCAGGCCGAGTATAACTCAGCCCATGGGATTACCCCGGCGAGTATCAAGAAAGAGATTCCTGCGTTGGAGTATGCGGTGGCCGAGCTGGATTATGTACAGTTGGATCTGGCGGCTGAGACCACGGAGCCCTACGGCAAGGACGAAACAGTTGGTCAGGTGATTGTTCGGTTGGAGGCTGAGATGAAGGCGGCAGCCAAGGAGCTGGCGTTTGAGCGCGCGGCAGAATTACGCAATCAGATCAGGGCGTTGCGACTGAAAGATTTGGATCTGAAAGCTTAAACGTGCTTGTACAGATAGACCCCGATAAACATACCGAGGATACTCAGTAAGTTGACCTTGATACTGAATCCGATCGTGAACTTGATGAGTACCAGGTCGATCGTGAGGGGAGGGCTGATTCCAGGGGTAAAATGAGTGGAGAAGATGCTCTGAATGTTACCTTGTGGTGCCATCACGTGCAGAATTTCTCCAAGAATTCCGCCGAGTAGCCCGCCAATGAGCACAAAGATGAGAAGAACCCAAGGTGATTTTCTCACGCGCTACGTACGCTCCCCGATGTAGGCCCAACTGAAGTCGACTGAGGGCACCATATCGGAAGGTCCCGGGTCTGTCAACAAATCCGATGGCTTCGCGATCTCTTGACTTCGCCGGACCGGTTTCTATACACTGCCCGATGCTCTTTCTCTAGATTTTACGAGGCGATCGGAGAACTTGGGTGAGACTTCGATTGCCTTTTTCTTTGGGGCCCCATGCTGGACGCGCTGAGCGATAAGTTCGAGAAAATCCTGAAGAAGCTTCGTGGGCAGGGTGTGCTGACGGAGCAGAACATCGGCGAGGCCTTGAAGGAAGTCCGCCTGGCGTTGCTCGAAGCCGATGTGAACTTCAAGATCGTCAAGGACTTCATTGAACGGGTTCGCGTCAAAGCCGTCGGACAGGAAGTGCTTCAAAGCCTGACGCCTGGTCATCAGGTCGTCAAGGTGGTGTGGGATGAACTCTGTGACATGATGGGCCGGGAGAAGGCGGGCTTGGCCCTCCATTCTCAGCCGCCCACCGTGGTGATGATGGTCGGGTTGCAGGGTGCCGGAAAGACCACGACCTGCGGTAAGCTGGCGCGGCTTTTCAAAGGGCAAGGGAAGCGGGTGCTCTTAGTCGCAGCCGATCCGCGCCGGCCGGCGGCGGGCGATCAGCTCAGCAGTCTTGGCCGTGATCTTGGGATTGATGTTCATCGCGTCGATAATGCGCAGGCCACTCAGGCGGATGTCGTGCGGATCTGTCAGGCCGGAGTCGAGCGTGGACGTGAGCAGGGATTTGACCTGGTCGTACTCGATACCGGCGGACGTCTGCACATTGATGATGAGTTGATGGGAGAGTTGGTCGCCGTGAAGACGGCGGTGGCGCCGCATGAGATTTTGCTGGTGGCCGATGCCATGACGGGCCAGGATGCCGTCACGATGGCCACCCAGTTCGATCAGAAGGTGGGGCTCACCGGGGTGATCCTGACGAAGGTCGAAGGTGATGCCCGTGGCGGAGCGGTATTATCCATCCGTGCAGTCACCGGTAAGCCGATTAAGTTTCTCGGTATGGGCGAAAAGCTGGATGCGCTGGAGGTCTTTCATCCGGATCGGATGGCCTCCAGAATTCTCGGGATGGGTGATGTCCTCTCGCTGATCGAGAAAGCGCAAGCAACCTTTACGCAGGAACAGGCCGAAGAGGCGCAGCAGCGTCTGACCAGTAACAGTTTTACGCTTGAGGATTTTCGCAAGCAGATGGCCCAGATGAACAAGCTGGGTTCATTGGAACAGATTCTCGGCATGTTGCCGGGTGGCCAGAAGTTGAAAAGTGTGATCGAGGGGGACAAGCCGGAGCGCGAGATGAAGCGGGTCACGGCGATGATCGACTCGATGACGACCCGTGAGCGGCGTGACCATACCATCATTAACGGCAGCCGGAAGAAACGGATTGCTCGCGGCAGCGGCGCGAGTGTGCAGGAAGTGAATCGCCTGATCAAGCAATTCTTGTCGGCAAAGAAGTTGGCAAAGGCCATGACGGGGACAGGGGGGCGGCGACAATTGGCCCAACTCATGCGCTCCATGTAGCGAGATTTATTCACTCACCGTGTTGGACGGT
>JACOEJ010000114.1 GCA_024998645.1 Nitrospira sp. | reverse complement strand
TGCTCGACTTCTGCGCCGAACACAAGATCGAGTCCGACGTCGAAGTGATTCCGATCCAACAGGTGAACGACGCCTACGAACGCGTTCTCAAGGGAGACGTGCGGTTTCGCTTCGTCATCGACCTGGCCTCGCTGCGATAACGGACTCGGCCTTCCTCGGTCACGAGAGTCTCACCGGCCTCAACGCTCTCAGGCTATCCGATCAGAACGAGTACTGCGCATTGCCTCATACCGACAAGAGAAGCATCTTCTCCGAACGATACGAGCTTGTACATCAATGCGTGTCCTCAGGACCCATGCAGACCGTGATCTCCTACGGTTACTGGAGAGTAGCCATGCAAAAGAACGGAGCCTCACGCGCATCCCTGGGCCGTCAAACTAGTTGTCTTTCTAGGACACCTCCAACATTTGATTTCCCCTAAAGACCTTATTAGAATCCCTCACAATGACTAGGATTTGGACGGCTCTCCTGATCGTTCCCCTTTCTCTCCTCCTTACAGCCTGTCCTGCTCGCCCACGTCCTCTAAATCAACCTCAAGCAATTTTCTCCGAGGGTGCCTATGCGCATCAGAAATCCGGCATGACGTTCCCTATTGCCATAGGCGAATTTCATCGAGGGAGCATTCAGCATTACGATCAAGATGGGCTGGATGTAGGTGTGAGCTACAATCTATTGGATGATCGCAGGCAGATCATTGCAACGGTCTATGTATATCCTGCTCCTCCGCTCGTCTCGATTGGATCGCCACCCGAAACAGTGGCTTCAGCCAGAGCGTATCTGTCAAACCAAGAATTCGAGGCTCGGAAGCGTGAGGCTCTTCAGCCTCGCCCTGGAGCACGATTGATTGAAGATACCGAGATCTCAATCCCTGTTGGCGGAACCGTCCGTACCGGCAGAATGGCCACGTTTGAATATGACGAGAATTTTCTGGGGAAGAAACAATCGCTTCGGTCCCACCTCTGCATGTTCAATTTCGTGGGCGGCAAGTGGGCCCTCAAGTTCCGAATCAGCTATCCGAGGCACCTCGAAGTGACGCGAGAAATCGATTCGATCTTGCAAGGAGTGCCCTGGAATGTCCCCAGGGAATAGAACCTCGTTGTGAAGGGAAAAGGCATGATGATGACGGGAAAATGCTTGTCCGTATGGGCACTCGTCTTCGTGGCGACTCTTGGCGGCTGCAAGCCGATGTTCGAAACAGGGATCTATGAAGACAGCTTGCTCGCGATGTATGGGCAAGGAAGAGATGCCCAGGCGGCGGATCTACTGAGTCAATCGATTGCTTCTTCGGAAATGGTGCAGGCGACCATCCCTCCTGGAGTCTATGCTGACCACGGAATACTGCTGTATCAGCAAGGGAAAACATCTGATGGGGTTGCCCAACTCTCCAAAGAACTCGAGCATTATCCTGAATCGTTGCAACTCGTCGAGGGGGTGCTGAGGTTGATCAAAAAAACGAAAGTGGAACAGCAGGTAGCAGACAAAGCGGTGACGAATCGATCTCCTTCGATCCTACTTCTTCCGACTCTCAACAAATCAGGGGCACCTGAAGCAGGCCAGGCCTTCGATGTGACGCTTAGCCGACCTCTGATTGAACGCGGGTACTATGTCTTCCCCGCGATCGCCGCCCGGATGCTTCTGCAGCAGGCTGGAATGAACCTCGAAAATCCCACCCATATCGAACTTTCTACACTGAGGTCTTTGACGGGAGCTGATGCCGTTCTCTACGTGACGGTCACCGAATGGGAACGAGTCTGGATGCTCACATCCTTGATTCGAGTTGCTGCGGAATATCGTCTTGTTGATACGACGACCGGCCATGAAATCTGGAAGTCGACGGTTGAGGGTCGGTACGAACCTATTGCCACCGGTGCGATAGGCGGTCCCGTCTATGCCATGGCGAAGGATCTCCGTCTCCCGGCTCGCGGACTGACACGCAAGGCCTTCACGGCCTCAGAGAATGGATTGGCTTATGGCCCATATCACTAGCGCGCGTCGTTTCGTGCTCCTCCTCACAGGCGCCAGCATCATGCTCGTCGGGTGCTCAACAGACCCCCAAACCAATCGTTCTCGTCCCATGCTTGTGACCCAGTCGGAAGAAGCTGAAGTAGGAACCAAAGCTTTCCGTCAATTCCTCAGTGATCCGAAAATTATTATTATCAAAGATACGCCCGTCCAAGAGAGGGTCTCACAGGTATTTGCCTACATGGTAACCGCAGCAAAGCACTCGGCTTATGCAGAGCATGCAAACAAACTGGAATGGGAAGTGGTGCTAGTTGAGGACGCTCGTAGGAACAGCACCTTTTCATTCCCGGGCGGCAAAGTTGGAGTCTACACCGGGTTGCTTCCTTTTGCCACGACCGATGGCGAATTGGCAGGAGCCCTAGGGCATAGTATTGCCAGCATTCTCGCTCGTCATACTGCTGAGCGAATCAGTAAATCCAATCTTAACCAGCTTGGACAAAGTTTCTTTGGCCTTGGTGGGAGCTGGTTACTCGGCATCTCTAATCAACCAACGGTCGATCCCACTTTGGTAAAGCTACATCAAGAAGAAGCCGACAGAGTGGGCATTCTACTTGCCGCAGAGGCAGGCTATGATCCCGACGAAGCATTTCGAATGTGGGTGAAAATCTTCGGGCCCGGGCCCGGGCCTCGTCTCGATGCATTGCGGGAGTATCTGCCAGAAGCGCGGACACACTACAACGCCTCCCGGTCAGAGGTTCCGCTGTTAACTGACCCCACTTGAGGGAATTGAATCTGGCTCATTCCTCCTTCGCACCACGCGGCGATTGACTCTCAACTGTAGGTGCCCTAGCGTATGGCCCCATGAAAACGTTCGGAGTGGCTCTGCTGGCAGCGATCCTCGGTTACATCGTCGGCTTGTTCGGGACGATGGCCGCGATTGAACTCTTCTCTTCCAATACCCACGATAAGTCCATGGAGGCGGCGATGACCGGCGCTTTTGTCGGCGGGCCATTGATGGCCGCAGTCTCTGTTGTTGTTATTCTTGTCCTGAGAAGGAAACCCCGTCCGTAACTCTTCAACAGTGCACGACTATACTTGCTCCCTTCGTTTCCAACAGCCAGGAAGACTGAATTTCCCTTTAAGCCGCCGCAGGCCTCCCTCCGCGCCGCCGACCCCGATGATGCCGACGCGAATGCCGAAACGAATAGTGGACTGACACCCATTGCACCGGACTACCTTGCCTTGATAAAGATGAGTCATACAAATTCACTACCGGAGCACCTGACGACCATGTCATCCCGACTTCCCCTTCGCACCGACCGCCGTGTCCTGACTCATGCGCTATTGAGCCTGCTGCTCCTCAGCCTGCTGCCTTCTTCGCTCCATGCTGCGCGCGGCGGGAACAGCGGAAAGATGGAAGTGTTGCCGTCCCAAAAAGCGGCCCCGGCCGCCGTGTTTCTGGATGCCCAGGGGACTGAGGCGAACTTGCGTCGGCAACTGCGGCTCAAAACCGGTGTGGTGGAACTCAGCGCCGAAATCCCCCAGACCCGTTATTCCGTGGCGCCGGTCGGCAGCTTCGGATTCACGCCTCAGCAAGGACTCGGGTTGGCCTTGGTCTCACAGAGTCCGGACATGCTCTTGGAGCGGACAGCACCAGCTGCCAATGCCTACGAAATCCATAAACTAGCTGACGGCAGCGCCTTGGTGGTCGGCTTCGTGAGCGCGGACCTGAAGCCGCAACTGACGCCGCAGCTGCGCCCCAAGAACGTCCGGCTGGCGCTCTATTCCAATCCCACCGAGAAGGCTCCGCACATTGTCGCCGTGCCCCTGAGCAAACTCGCGGTCGATCAGATGCCCCATCGCGTGGATCCGAAGAATCCGAACGGTCCTGTTGTCTTGGAAATGGATCTGCAGAGCAGCACCAACCGGCAATCGCCGCTCGGTGGGCAGTAGTCCACCAGCCGGCACCTCAGCAGTTGATCTACTGCACTTCGCTGATTTTATCGAGAGATAGAAAGAGAAAGTGGCTGGGGGACTAGGAATCGAACCTAGGTAGCCGGCTCCAAAGGCCGGCGTCCTACCGCTAGACGATCCCCCAGCGCGGTACGAAAGCGAATGGTAGATCTAAAGACGAGATGGAAGTTTTTGGCTGGGGGACTAGGAATCGAACCTAGGTAGTCAGATCCAGAGACTGACGTCCTACCGCTAGACGATCCCCCAACCGACGGACACAGTAATATACGGATCGTGACTCCGTCAAGATCGACGCGAATTTATTGACAGAATTCGGCTTATGAAGCCGTGGCCCGTTCAAGCCCTTGCCGGAGACGGAGGAGGGTCCGGTCTCGGCCCAGGACCTCCATAACCTCAAAAAGCCCGGGGCTGGCGGTCCTGCCGGTCAACGCGACGCGGACCGGCTGAGCGATCTGGCCCATCTTGATACCTTCTTCTTCCACAAATTTCTTAAACGACTCCTCCCACACCGGCTTCGAAAACGTGGGAAGGGCCTCGAACCGTGCGAGCAACTTGCCCAGCACCGGCGCGATAGCCGGCGTGAGAAATTTCTTGGCGGCCTCCTCTTCAAGAACGACCGATTCGCCAAAGTAAGGTCGCACCCACTCCACCATCTCGACCACGGTTTTCGCCCGTTCCTTGACCAATACCACCAGCTGCGCCAGCCACTCCAGCGACACCGCCTTAACCTGTTCGTGCAAGCCGGCTTGTTCCAACAGCGGAACGAGCGCCTGCGCCACCTGACTCGGCGGACTGGTCTTGATGTATTCGGCGTTAATCCAGAGCAGCTTCTCGGGATTGAACACGGCCGGGGAGGATTGGACATTCTTCCAGGAAAACTTTTCAATGAGTTCCTGCCGGGTAAATAACTCCTGATCTCCGTGCGACCAGCCCAGCCGAACGAGATAATTCACCATCGCCTCCGGCAGGTAGCCCATGTCTTTGTAGGCCATGATCGACGTGGCTCCGTGTCGCTTGGAAAGCCGGGACTTGTCCGACCCCAGAATCATCGGTAAGTGGCCGAACTGCGGGACGGGAAACCCCAAGGCCTGAAAGATCGGGATTTGACGCGGCGTGTTGGTCAAATGGTCATCCCCGCGGATGACGTGGGTAATGTTCATGAGTGCATCGTCGACCACGACGGAGAAATTGTAGGTCGGATACCCGTTTGAGCGGAGGATGATCAGATCGTCTGCCGCACTATTGTCAAACGTGATCTTCCCTTTGATCAAATCATCGACCACGATTTGACCTTCTTGCGGCGCCTTGAATCGCAGCGCGGCATCACCCGGGTGATTCGTGATCCCAAGAGTCCGGCAGCGGCCGTCGTATCGAGGCGACAGCCCTTTCGCCTCGGCTTCTTTGCGGCGGGCTTCCAGCTCTTCAGCCTTGCACACACACCAGTAGGCCTGGCCTTTGTCCAGCAGCGCGAGGGCATGGCTGCGATACAGCTCCATGCGCTCGGTTTGACGATAGGGGCCCTCGTCCCAATCGAGCCCGACCCATTTCATCCCCTCAATGATGGCCTGAATGGACTCATCGGTCGAACGATCCTGGTCCGTGTCTTCAATGCGCAGCACAAACACGCCCTTCTGCTGCCGGGCGAACAGCCAGTTGAACAGAGCGGTCCGGACTCCTCCGATGTGAAGGAACCCGGTCGGACTGGGCGCGAAGCGGACACGTACTTGGGTCATGCGTTCATCTCATGTTTAGTAGGGAAAGGCCGGTATCTATAACACGCACGGAAAAGTGTTGTACAGAATCAGACCAGTTCTGCTATGAAGATAGGTATCGGTTGTATGGCAGAACTTACCCAACCAGCGGTCGTGCTTTCCACAGTCGATCTGACACCCCATGTGCGGCAACTGGTCCTTCGCCCTCTCCAGCAGAA
>JACOEJ010000113.1 GCA_024998645.1 Nitrospira sp. | reverse complement strand
GCCTTCTCCCAGTTTGATGCCAAGGCGTTGCCGGGCTTTTCACTCGAGGCCTTGTGGCAACACGGACTGAAAACCAGCGGCTATGCGAAAGCGATCGCAAAGGAAGAGCGCGTCCCTCAGGCCATGATCGATGATGCCTTCACGGCGGGACTGCTGCACGATATCGGCATGCTGGTGTTGGCGAGTAACATGCCCGACGGGTACAAACAGGTGTTGGGACTTCAGAAGGACAAGGGCTTGCTCGACTGGCAGGCAGAGCAGGAGGTCTTCGGCGTCACCCATGCCGAAGTCGGGGCCTACCTGTTGGGATTGTGGGGAGTCGGCGAAGCCATCGTCGAAGCAGTCGCTTATCACCATCGGCCATCCGCCTGCGATGAGTTGACGTTCAGTCCGCTCACCGCGGTGCATGTGGCCAACGTGCTGGCTGAGAGTGAGCCGTCTGTCGGAGAGGGATCTACGTCTCTTCCAATCGATGAAGCCTATCTGGCCAAGCTGGGGAAGTTGGATCAGCTTGCAGCGTGGAAAGAAGCCTGTCAGCCGGACGAACAGTAAGACTGCCCTTTCTTTATTGCCCCGTTGAAACCAAATCAATATCGATCAAGCCAGCTACGCTTCGGCTCTGTTGAAGCCTGACGGAGTGCTGGATGTAGACCTGTCGAATAGGTAAGATGCCAGCATAAGAGGATGGGTGTTGCAGCTGTATCGGTGAGCTCTCCAAGCCTTGCTTCCAAGTCTTGTTTCCCATGGGGGCAAGGGAGTTCAACGCCAAGAGCAAGCTGGAAAACGTGGGCCGAGGAAAAGTGTGATCGCAAGGTCTGACTCCAGTAGTTCTGTTTTAATTTTAATAGGTGGCAAGTCGCGTATGAAAGTGTATCGGGCGCTTCATGCTTTAGCGATGGTGGCCATACTCCTCGGCTGCGATGTTCCCTATGATTTAGAGATTTGAAATGGCTTTGATGAACGGGTAAAAGTCCTTTTCGTGAATAGGTCAATCTCGCAGAAGCAGAATTGGTTTATTCCGATAGACTCTGGCCAATGTGCAAGATCTTCTGATGCCTTACCTGTACAGGTAAGTGAAGTTCAAATTGTGAGAGATCTGCCGGAAGGTGCAATTGTCCTCGATCTCGAACATCACGTTCTGGCGATTTATACTCCTGGAGCATTCAATGAGCCTCCACGACTGCATGCTCCTCTTAGAGTAATGATAGAAAGAGACGGTGTCTTTCACGTGCCGTATGAGTTTCAAGATAGTTGGCTCCAAAACATTGCAAGGGTTAAAGAGAAATCTCGCTATTCACGGCCTAATCTTGCGGTGCGCAAGTAAAAGCACTAGGGCTAACGGATGACAAGAAATGCTCGGGAGTCTTTTCTTGGCAAGACCGACTCGGGTTCAGTGGAAGAGCACCATGCTCAACCGTAGACGCCTGGCCTAGTGACGGAGATGTGCCGCGTATCAGGTGAATGGGTTTTGTTGCCTGTTTGCCCAGAACGTGAGGTGCATCCGACGCTCGATCGAAATTGCCGAGCTTGACAGTCGGGGTGCGCCCCAGTAAGATCCAGCTGCCTTTAATGCTCATCCTGAGAGGTGAGTAAGGAGCTTCTATGTCAGCGATCTCCGGCTACGGCCGGTCCCCACAACCGAACCTTCTTGCTGAACACAGCGAGAGGGTTTTTTTATGCCGCTCAGCTGCTGAAAAGTCCCACCAGCTTCGTTCTCGCGGCACTCAAAGGCTCGCCGTACGGAACAGAGTACGACTCGCCTTTTCGCTTGCTGCGGCCTTGCTGGATGGAACTTTTGAGCAGCTGATCCTTCAGACGAACCCGAAAGCCGTGAATGCATGACGAATAGTAAACAAAATGCTCGTGAGCAAGAGCGGTTGATTATGGATGCCGGCGATATTGCCCGGGCGTTGACCCGAGTGGCGCATGAGATTCTGGAGCGGAATAAGGGCGTGAAGGATCTGGCGCTGGTCGGGATTCGCACGGGCGGGGTGCATCTGGCCCATCGGCTGGCGAAGCGCATTCAGGAAATCGAACAGGCGCCTGTGCCGATCGGGGATCTCGACATCACGCTCTATCGTGATGACTTGTCGTTGCGCAAGGAGCAGCCGGTGCTGCGCACGACGTCGGTACCGTTCGATATCTCCGACAAGATCGTGGTGCTGGTGGATGACGTACTGTTTACGGGGCGAACGATTCGCGCCGCGATGGATGGCTTGATGGACCTGGGGCGCCCGGCGGAAATTCAACTGGCCGTCCTTGTAGATCGCGGACATCGTCAGCTGCCGATCAAGGCCAATTACATCGGGAAGAATCTCCCGACCTCGCGTGAAGAACAAGTGCAAGTGTTGTTAGAAGAAGCGGGCGAAGATGATCGGGTGGTGATCCTAAGGGCCTGATGCGGAGGATGCCATGAGTCTCAAACATAAAAATCTGCTCAGTCTGGCACCCTTGTCGGTGGAGGATATCCAGCTCATTCTTGAGACGGCCGATTCGTTCAAGGAAGTGAGCGGCCGCGAGATCAAGAAAGTGCCGGCGCTGCGCGGGCGTACGGTTGTGAATCTCTTCTTCGAGCCAAGCACAAGAACGCGCACGTCATTCGAGTTGGCGGCCAAGAGACTGAGCGCGGATGTCATCAACTTTTCCCCTTCGTCAAGCAGCGTCGTCAAAGGGGAAACCTTGCTCGATACGGCGCGCAACATTGAGGCCATGCAGGCGGATATCATCGTGCTCCGCCATTCCTCGGCGGGAGCGGCCGAGACCTTGGCTCGCGGGGTGAAGTCCTCGGTGATCAATGCCGGAGACGGCTGGCATGAACATCCCACGCAAGCACTCCTCGATCTCTATACGATTCGAGAGCGGGGAATGGCGTTCAAGGGATTGCGCGTGGCGATTGTCGGGGATGTGGCGCATAGCCGGGTGGCGCGGTCCAATATACTGGCCTTGACCAAGCTGGGCGCCGAAGTCCGTGTGGTGGGGCCGCCGACCATGATTCCTTTGGGCATTGAAAAGATGGGTGTACGTGTCTTTCACCATCTCGACGAGGGCCTGCGGGATGTGCAGGTCATCATGATGTTGCGACTTCAACTTGAGCGCCAGGGACGGGCGTTGTTCCCGACCATTCGTGAGTATGCGCGTCTGTACGGTCTGACTGCGGAGCGCGTGAAGATGGCGGATCCCAAGGCGATCGTCATGCATCCCGGTCCGATCAATCGCGGGGTCGAAATTGCGCCGGAAGTGGCGGATAGTCTGTCATCGGTGATCCTGGATCAAGTGGCGAACGGCGTGGCTGTTCGCATGGGCGTCTTATATCTCATGTCAGGAGCGAACTAAATTCTGGCGATAGTGACTCAGGGCAGACAGGTGATCGATCACGGGATTTTGGATCAAGCGGCGAACGGCGTGGCCGTTCGCATGGGCGGCCATCTCATATCAGGAGCAAACTAAATCGTGGCGATATTGATTAAGGGCGGACAGGTCATCGATCCGGGGCGCGTCAACGGTGCAGCGGATGTGTTGATCGATCAGGGAAAGATTGCGGCGGTGGGGGCGAACCTGAAGGCTCCCGCCGGCTGTACGATCATCGACGCCAAAGGGTTGCTGGTCTTGCCTGGATTCGTGGATTTGCACGTGCATTTCCGCGAGCCGGGGTTTGAGTATAAGGAAACGATTCAGAGCGGCAGTGCCGCGGCGGTGGCCGGCGGATTTACCACGGTATGTGCCATGCCGAACACGAAGCCGGTGAACGACAATCAAGCGGTGACGGAATTCATGCTGGATCGGGCGCGTACGGCGGGGTTGGCGAATGTCTTGCCCATCGGAGCTATTACGAAAGGCTCGGAGGGGAAGGAGTTGGCGGAAATCGGCGACCTGCATCGATCCGGCTGCGTGGCCATTTCCGACGACGGTAAGCCGGTCATGAACAGTCTCGTGATGCGGCGGGCGATGGAATATGCGGTGGCCTTTGACATCCCGGTGGTGGATCACTGCGAGGATTTGCACCTTGCTGAAGGCGGCTGCATGAATGAAGGGTTGATCTCCACGGAGCTGGGCCTGCCCGGCATTCCTGCCGCCGCAGAAGATGTGATGGTCGCACGCAATCTCTCGCTGTCGGAACTCACCGGCGCGCGCTTGCATCTGGCGCATATCAGCACCGCCGGGTCGGTGCGGATGGTTCGCGAAGCGAAAGCGCGCGGGATCAAGGTGACGGCGGAGGCCTGTCCCCACCATTTCACGCTTACGGAGGATGTGGTGCGGGGGTACAACACGCTGGCAAAAATGAATCCTCCGCTGCGGACGGGTGAAGATGTGCAGGCGATTAAAGAGGGATTGCGCGATGGGACGATCGATGTCATCGCCACAGACCATGCGCCGCATGCCACACAGGAAAAACAGCAGGACTTTACCGAGGCCCCATTCGGCATTGTCGGGTTGGAAACGGCGCTCTCGTTGACGCTGGCCTTGGTGGATGAAGGCGTGCTGACGCTGGAGCAGGCGGTTGATAAGCTGGCAACTGCGCCGGCGATTGCTTTCGGTCTCAAGAAGGGGACTTTGGCTGTGGGCGCCGATGCGGATGTGGCGATCGTCGACCCTCAGGAGCAGTGGCAGGTCGATCCCAGCAAGTTCAAGTCGAAGAGCCGGAACACGCCGTTTGCCGGATGGAAGGTGAAGGGGCGGGTCAGGACGACGATCGTCGGAGGGCGGGTGGTGTTTGAAGCAACTCCAGCGGAGCGGTAGTCTATGATGGAGTCCCGGGCGTGCTTGTGGATCTCTCGCATCGGTCTGACCCTCGAATGGGTGGCCCTGGGAGTCTGGGTGGGCGGGTTAGTGATTCTGGTGGCCGCTGTGATTCCGGCGGTGTTTAACACGTTTGGCGGGCAGGATTCCGGGGGATTTTTTCTGACGAGAGCATTTGAAGGATTCAATCGAGCGGTGATGGTGGTGATGGTGGTGATGATAGCCGGGATGGTCTGGCGTCGGTGGGTTCAGCATCCTGTGATGGCTCCCACAGCGCTTGAAATGGGTTTGCTCGGCGTGATGGTACTGATCGCCGGGGTCATCATCGGCGTCTTGCATCCCCAAGCCGCCAGGTTGCAAGCTGAGGCCTTTGCGATCAAAGATGACGCGGCGAGAAAGGCGGCGTTTGAAGCCTTCTTCAAACTCCATATGCCGGTGCGCGCGCTCTATATGGTGAATCTCTGTTTGGGCATTGTATTGATGGGCGTGCGGGTCAATCATACGTTGCACGCATTGCGAGTGAGCAAGGGGCAGACATGAAGAAAGCGTTGTTGGCACTTGCCGATGGGACGGTATTCGAGGGGCGCGCTCTCGGGTATGCAGGCGAAGCTGTCTCTGAAGTACTGTTCAACAAGGCTATGACCGGGTATCAAATGGGCGTGCGGGTTAATTACACATCGCACACATTGCGAGTGAGTAAGGGGCAGGCATGAAGAAGGCGCTCTTGGCATTGGCCGATGGGACGGTTTTCGAGGGGCGTGCCCTCGGGTATGCAGGCGAAGCCATCGGTGAAGTGGTGTTTAATACGGCTATGACCGGGTACCAAGAGGTGCTGACCGATCCTTCCTATAAAGGACAGATCATCACGATGACCTGTCCCCATATCGGAAACTACGGGGTGACGCCGGAGGATATCGAGTCGCGGAAAGTCTGGGCGGAGGGATTCGTGGTGATGGAGGCCAGCCGGCTGGCGAGCAATTGGCGAGGCAAGGAGTGTATTCAGGATTATCTGGCCGAGGCCAAGATCGTCGCGATCGAGGGGTTGGATACGCGTGCGCTGACTCGTCATCTCCGGGAGAAGGGCTCGCAGCAGGCGGTGATCACGCATGTGGATGCCGATCGACAGTCTGCCGTCAAGAAGGCTAAGCAGGCGCCGAGCATTCTCGGCCGCGATCTTGTGGCCGAGGTGACGTCGAAACATTCCTATGAATGGGAAGCCGGTTCAGGGGAATGGATGCCTGATGTGGTGCCGGT
>JACOEJ010000010.1 GCA_024998645.1 Nitrospira sp. | reverse complement strand
AGCCCTGAAAAGGCTGGTGTCGACAGTTCGATTCTGTCCCTCGGCACCACATCCCATTCAAGAACTTACTAAACTTCCACTCCTTTCATTTCACTCACACACCACGACTTCCGCCTATTCAATATCTTTCGCTCGACTAGTTGTCCCATATGAGCCGCCCCTCCAGGGTCGCTCGTCCAAGGCACTGGGTCTTAGACCCGATGCCACGGTGGGAATAATCCCCGGCGCTACACTTCCGCCTAGTTCAGGCTGGAACCTGGTTAATACAGCTGTAACATTGGAGGATTATGCTGCAAGCGCTGACACAGCAGTAGGGAACAGTCTGAGCGTATGTTCACCAGGTAGCACATGATGTCCACAAACGCTGCAAAGAAAATTCTCATCGTCGAAGACGAGACCGATATTGCGCAGTTGGTCAAGATCTATCTGGAGAAGGAGGGATTTCGAACCATCCACGCGAAAACCGGCGCCGAAGGCTTGAAGCTGATCAAGACCGAACCTCCGGACATGGTGATCCTTGATTTGATGCTCCCTGAGATGGATGGCCTGGAACTCTGCAAGAAGATCCGCAGCGTACCAGAAACCGCGCTCCTCCCCGTCATCATGTTAACGGCCAAAGCCGAGGAGTCCGACACCATCGTCGGCCTCGAACTGGGAGCCGACGACTATATCGCCAAACCGTTCAGCCCTAAAAACCTCGTCGCAAGGACCAAAGCCTTGTTTCGCCGGATTGGACGGGCCAATGATACTCAGCAAACGTCTTACCACTACGGCTCCCTACTGATGGACCTCCCTCGCCATGAAGTCATGGTCGATGGGAAAGAAGTCGGTTTGACGGCCAAGGAGTTTGGGCTCTTGGAACATCTCCTGCGAAATCCCGGCCGGGTTCTTACACGCGATGTCTTGCTGAATTCCGTGTGGGGCTATGACTACTATGGCACCACACGAACCGTGGACGTGCACATCCGTCGCCTGAAGCAGAAGCTACCTGCGCTGAATGAAGCGATTGTGTCGGTAAAATCGCTGGGCTACAAGTTGTCTGATCCGGCTCTGACGAAGTAATTTCTGTGCGTGTATTCTCTCAACATCGCGAGATAAGGCCTCGCCTAAGAGGCCGCATAATCTTCCTGCTCCTTCTTTTCCTCATCTCTTGCGTTCATCAACCCCGGGTGGAGGAATTCGAAGCCGGCATTGGACAGTTGACACAAGACGAACTGACTCGCCGGTTCGGTTACCCCCAACGGCTCAAACGTCTATCGAACGGAGTCGAAGCCTGGGAGTACGAATTTTTATCGGGACAGTCACGTTGTGTCGGCTATCGCGTCTATTTCGACAGCGAACTGCGTTCCCGGAAATGGGAACCCATTGCCTGTCGGTAAACCCCTAGATATACCGCTAACCCATTGCGCAGATCTCACGCACATCGTAAGACGAGACTCCCTCTACCTCTCCTCTCAATTTCCCCACCGCTGAACACGCCACGTGTTCCCAAGCATACCGTTCGTTCAAATCCTCAAACAGATCACAAACGAACCAAGATTCTATTGCAATCGCGTTACATCTCTCCCCTTCAGTTCTTCCGTGTCACCAACACATTGATGACCGAACTCCTGTAACTGAAAATTGAGGCCGGCATGATCCAACTGTGTCTTTGGTCCGGTACAACTGTCTCTGGAAAGGGGAACAACCATGGCCCAGACCATCTCTCCTCGACGAAAACAACCAGGGAGTTCCACCGGAACGGCCCACCGTGCTGCTCCTCCTCTGAATGTCCGACGCGCCGATCTTTGGCAGGAACTTGTCAGGCAACGCGCGGTGCTACTCGCAAGCGCCAATCTCTCGCTTGCCGCGGAGTCGGCCGCAGAACTCTATGCAGACCCGTTCGACCTGGCCTCAACCGCTCTCGATCATGACGTCGCCATGCAGGTGAAGGCACGAACCTTTGAACGCCTTCGACACATTGAGCACGCGCTGCAACTCATGTGCACGAAGGACTACGGACAGTGCCGTCACTGTCATAGTGACATTCCCTATGAGCGGCTTAAGGTCCAACCCGACGCCCAATTCTGTGTGCCCTGCCTGACAACGGTCGAACAGAAGGCAATCCATAACTAACGCCATGACACTTGTCATAACAACGACACTTTATTGGAGCCCAGCTGCGCCTCTCACGCACCTGGCCCCCGCGCTCGTCCCTTCCTGCCAGGAGAAGGGACGAGCCCCGGTCACTCCACCATAAACATCACCTGGTTACTGGAGGTAACATGCCAAGACTTTCTAAAAATCACACCCGCCAAGGAAGCGATATACAATGTGGTCGCTGTGCTGGCTTAAGAGTGCCGGAGATCATGAGTGAAGGAGGAACGAGAGTGTGGGCGCTTCGTTGCATCCACTGTGGAGATATCACCGACCGGCTCATCGCCCATAACCGGACCCGTCGAAGAGACCCGCTCACGAGACGGCCTCGCACTCCGATTTATGGAAGCGACCGGTGGAAAAAGAAGAGACTTCTCCCATCCTGACGATCCGTGCTGCTCTCATCTCTTATGTGACGCGATGACCGGAACCAAACTCACTTTTCCCTCTATACCTCGCGCCTTCCGATACACTCCAACGAAGCTCGGTTGACTGAGTGCCAGCGACGGAGCACGTCTCACCGACTATCTGGCCACAAACCGTGGACCTCGCGGCAGTGAACCAGAGGCTGCACACCAGTCTGGCACACTATGTTGCAGGTTATGACTGAAGAGCTGGGAGCTATTTGAGACACGACGTGCACGCCCGCATTGCAGACGCGCACGCCGGTCGGCTCCCCTACCGCTGAAACCGTTGTGGGATTCTGAACCCGGTGATTTTGATGATGTCGTCGGTCGCATAGTCATCGACCTTCGTCATGTTTGTGTCGTCGCTGTGCTGGATCGACAGGTAGGCGGTTTTCCCGTCGCCTGAGAACTTGAAGCCGGTCGGCTCGGCAGAAGAATCCTTCACAGAGAGAATCTTCACACAGCCATCCGTCTTGATGTCACGATCGGCGCCATCCGGCAGACAGGCGAAAATATCTCCGTTGGGATGATCCTCAACCACATAATGATTGCCGGTCTTCGGCTGGAATGCAAAGTTATCTGGCTGGTTCATATCCGCATTCCCTTCCAGAAAGCGGTTCACCACCACCGTTCGCTGGGTCGCACTGGCGGTGAGAGGAGCGGAATCAACCGCGCAGAGAACTTCGCCGTAGTTGCCGCCTTCCTCAAGGCCTGTGTCAGTCCAGCAGAATCGAACACCGGGGCCTGTGAACATTTCATCCAACTCCAGATCCTCCGGCCGATAGTAGCCGGTGGCGCCCATGGTGTTCGCATCGGTTCTGGCATTCGCCGCACTGACATTGATCCAGGCACCATTGCCGATTTCGCAACCCTGCCCGAACTGCTGTGTGGTGTTCTGACAAGACACCTGGAGAGCATAGACATTGCCGGCGACCAGTGGAGACTCAGCGAGCGACGTGACCGGATCCTTCGTGGTCCGCGGAGCAGCGGGCACAAACTTGAACATGGCTCCCCCGTCGGCATTGGCCGGACTTCCCGGACGAAGCTCATCCCCGGAATACACCACACCCTCAGGTGTGATGCCGATTCCTTCAAACGCAATCTTGGGCAACGCGGTGCGCTTCACAATCGATGTGGAAGGCAGACCGTTCTCATCGACAATGGCACCCGACGCCCGATCGGTGATCGTCTGGTTCGTGACAGTCAACGGATTCAGGATCTCATAGGCGCCGCCGTCGCTGGTTTCTTCAGTGGCAAGGATCGTCTGCCACGGCGTCCGTCGAATACCATCGCAGGATGTCGTCCCGCGCAGGACAGTCTCAACCGACCCATCCGACAACTTAATGCGCTGCACGGCAGGGTTAAATTTCTTGATGAGCCCGCCCGGCAAGAATGTGCTGAGATCCTGCCTGCCACCCTCAATACAGAAAATCATGTGCGTTGGACTCTCATCTGTTGGCCAAAACGCAAACATATCGGCATTGTTTGCGGCATTGCGCGTCACATACTCGGCCTTCAACCCATCAGCCAGCAGAAGTTGGTCCGATGCTTTTTGGGTGGCGAGGCGGTAGGGACCGGCCGTAGGAGCCGCGGAGTCTCCCAACGGTTTCCCGACCCCAAACCACACCTGAGAAGACCGTTCCAAACCACGCTGCACGATCGCTCCGAAATCCAATCCGTCGAACCCCTCGAACTCACTCGCCACGGCCGGCACCACCGGTGCCGCACAAATGGAGACTGCTAGGCCCGCTTTCGCCACAGTCAGGCCCCATTCCATCATGCGCTTCTTCAGTTTCATTATCATGGTCTCCTTGTAGCACTTTCTCACCGCGCCGGATGAAGCCAGCAGCAGCGAGCGCGCCATTGTGAATGTTGCGACGTATGGCTGACTGAATACCCCTCTCCCTACCAGCTGTTTCATAGCCCCCCCTCCTCCGTCTCGTTGAACGAGCGGTAGCGGAGCTGCCACCACTACCTGACGCTTCAGCCTGAACGAAGCTGCAGTCTTCGATTCACCCCTGACGCGCGGCACGATACCCGACCCTACTCTCACAGAGGATCGTTACGAATCGATCTGTGTCCAATCAAATACTCGTAACACCGGAGTTAAGAGACGAATCAAGAAGATCAGAGGAAGGTCGAAAGAAGGACAGAAATGACCGTTACGGCTACCGAGGAATGAGGTTGAGGAGGCCGCATTACGCCACCCGTCTAACGAGCGGCGGCTCCGGCCATCTCCTTTAGCATCCGTTCCGCTTCCGGCCTGCATGACCACTCCCGAGCATAGCGACAGTGGTGATGGTCGCGTGAATCACGGATTCGAGCTGCTGCCTGGCCTCGTCGATTCAGTTCCAAGGCAACCCACGTTCGGGTGGCCACTGATATAATGAAGCTCCATCTGTATACCGATCGGAGAATTCGGCTATGTCGACGCCACTCGAAACGACGGTGACCGTGAACAAAGGCACCTGCTACGCCATCTTCGCCTATGACATCGGCGCATCCATCTCCCTCGAAGAGGCCGATCGCCGCATTACGGCCGGAACCGAACGTGGACGCATTCGCCATAAAGCCCGGGCGCCGCAGCACTTCAACTACCATCCGGCGCCGTTGAGGCTCATGCAGGAAGGCATCTCCCTGACGGTAGGTGTCTACTCGTCGCGTCCGACTGTCGAAGTCATGGTGTATGACTTCGGTGCCGTCACCATCACCTACCGCCTGGCATTGGACGGTCCCTTCGACGGCTTGCTCGAACTGAGCAATGCCCTGTATGAAAATGAGTTATTGCTGAAGGAGTCCCGCACCAGAGTCGAGCAACTGGTGCAAGCGATCCATCCTGCCGTCGAACGCCCCAGAATAGCCTCCGAAGTCGAAGATTATCTGATCTTCTCGATCGAAGCCTGTACGCCGTCTCAATCCTCTCCGATCTGGACCGACCGGGAAGCCGATCTCGCCAGGATTCTACGCGGAGAACGGACGCCGCTCTCCAATCAAGAGACGCGCGACGCCATGGCCTGCCGGATCTCTTTCGGGCTCCAGGACACGGCTCTTATCGACTGGCATGCGGCAGTGCTGTTCGGCAACGACATGGATGACGTGCGGGCGGTGCTGGAATTTGCGAACGTCGAATTGCTCGAAATGCGGATGCTCGACGAACAACTCGATACCGCGCTGGACGAAGGATACGAAGCGCTCACGCGAAAGCCTCGCCTGCTGCCGCTCCCCGGTGCGCATGACAAGGACACCACCCACATTGCGCGGCTGCAAGTCGACGGCGCGCTCCTCTTCGAGCGGGTCACGAACACGTTGAAGCTCTTAGGCGACCAGTACCTGGCGCGCGTCTATCGCCTGGCGTCCCAACGCTTTCACCTGGAAGCCTGGGATGCGAGTATTCTCCGCAAGCTGGATACCCTGGACAGCATCTATGGAAAGATGTCGGACCGCGCGACGACTCGCCGCATGGAAGTGCTTGAATGGATCATCATCGTGCTGATCATGATCTCCATCGCCGTGTCGTTCCTTCCGATGGCCGGTCACTAGCCTGGCCCTGAACGAATACATGTGATAGACCATGGATCACGGAGCGCGAGGCCACGCAGCGGCCCCTGGACGGTGAACCTCATGCACCCCAACTGATTCGGTATTGGCAGAAAAGGCGAGAGCCCCGACGGATCCGGTGGGCTATCGTTCGAAGTGAAACCGACCCAGCACGGCATGGTGCAATTCGTGGCCGCAGACTTCGAAGTTCATCTTAGGGCAATAGATCGTACGGGTGTGAAAGTCGTAGAACCCCACCACGACTTCTTCGCGCCGCTGCGATTCCATCACTAGCCTGGGCGTCATCATCACGGCGGGCTTGCCGGTGACCTCTTTCCACTTGGCTTGAATCTGCGGCTCATCGAGAAAGACGACGCGGAGATCCGACAGGTTGTGTTGCTCGCCAAGTGATCGGGGACTGACCGCGCAACCGGCGATAGCACCGAACAGCATCGCACCCGCGAGGCTTCGGACCATCCAATGTCGAACGGATTCTTGCACGCTATCATTCCACCGATCACATTCAACGCCGACGAGTCCCAGTCTGACGCTGAACCCTGAGCCCCACTCCACATCGCGGCCGGCGATCCTTTGCCGACTCTGTCTCACAATCATTGTAAGCGTAGCAGCGGCTCATCTCTCGTCAAGCGCCCCAGAGGAAAAACGACGCAGCCTGCCGCCCCCTGGGGGCGAATCACCGGCAAATGGGACTTGGTCATGACCTGGTCGATCGTGCCCAACCGGCGCAGTCACGCAGGTCGGCGGTCCTACCGCTCTCGGAGACGAACCAGTCCCGGCAACTGAGACCCGTTCCTGCCCGTTCGTGAACCGGAAACCCGTCCGCCGTTCCCGAGGGCGGAGAGATCCTTCATGGCAAGAGACCTAATGGCACCCATTTCAAATCCACCGTTGCCGAGCAGGTCGATCATTCCAGTGAATGCGATGTTGCCCTTTGACAACACTCCCAATGTGCGCGTTCCGAAGATAGATAGGTTGGTGGCGGCGACGTCGTCAAACGCAAAGATGCTCACACCCGAGACCGGATCAAGCAAGCCGGCGCAGAAGGCCCACCGGTGAGTTCCAGTGTGTCGGTATCGGTATTAATGGTGAAGGCATCGGACGTGGTCAACGTCCCCAGCGAGGTAAAGACCCAGGGTCCAAGAGCGCGGCCTGGCTGGGAACGGTCCAGAGACATATTACACTCATCCACATAATCATATGCCACGGCCAAGTCATCGCAATCTCCCCCATTGCTCAATGCGCGAGACCCTCCGAACCTGGGTCGATCAGCAAAGCGTCATACCATACCTCGCACAGTACTGAGAAAAGCGATACAGCTCTAGCTAAGATTCTCTTAACGGAACGCGCGGGAAACATGCAAACCGAGCGGTGCAGATGAATAAGTTAACATACATTTAACGAACCCCTCTTGAGGCTGAGGAGAGCCCCCTCTATCCTAAGCACCCGGCTCACCGATGACGACTAGATCATCGGGCAGGCAGCTATGCGAATCACCGTTAGGAGCAGACCGCGCGCGATGGACCTCACAGACCCGTCTCTCTACATCAACCGAGAACTAAGCTGGGTGCGCTTCGATGAACGTGTGCTCGAAGAAGCACTCGATCAGCGCCATCCTCTCCTTGAGCGTCTGAAATTCCTGTCCATCTTCAGCAGCAACCTGGACGAATTTTTCATGATCCGCGTGTCCGGTTTGTACTGGCAACTACAGAACGGCTCCGTCGAGGCGCCGCCGGACGGCCGCACGCCGGAGGAACAGATCCGGGCGATTCAGCAGGCTCTCACCCCGCTCTTGGCTCAACAGATGACCTGCTGGAAAGACGATCTCCTGCCGAAACTGCGTGACGCGGGCATCCGAGTGCTTCCCTTCTCGGAGATCCCGGATGAAGCGGTCAGGCGCCTCCGGGATTATTTCAAAGCCGCCATTCTCCCGGCCCTGACCCCGCTGGCCTTCGACGCCGCCCATCCATTTCCCCATATTTCCAACTTATGCATGAATCTCGCCATCGTGCTCCACGACGGGGAGCACCATGAGCGCTTCGCGCGCCTGAAGGTGCCGCGCCTCTTTCCCCGTCTCCTCCATGTGCCAGAGGAGGCCTCGCCGGATACCGGCTCTGGCGTATCCCCTGGCAGCTTCGTATGGATTGAAGAAGTCATCGCCGCCAATCTGGATCTCCTGTTTCCTGGGTGCCACGTTGCGACGGCCTATCCCTTCCGCGTCACGCGCGACGCAGACCCCGACATTGAAGCGGACGAAGCCGCCGATCTCCTGGAAGCTATTCAGGAGAGTCTCCGCCAGCGGCATTTCGGGTCAGCGGTACGTCTGGAGGTCAGTGCGCTGATGCCGGAGCAGATTCGCCAGATTCTTGCGCAGAACCTGCATCTCGGTCCCGACCAAATCGACGCCGTGGCCGGCCCTCTGGGCATGGCCGATCTCATCGAGCTCACGAAGCTGGATCGGCCCGATCTGAAAGATCTACCGCTGCCGCATAAAGTCTCGCCGCTCCTCGCCCGTGGGGATCTCTTCACCGTCTTGCAGGAACGCGATCTGCTCCTCTATCACCCCTACGACAGCTTCACACCTGTGGTGGACTTTCTCCGCGCGGCTGCCGCCGATCCGCAGGTCCTGGCCATCAAGCAGACGCTGTACCGGGTCGGGCCCGACTCACCCGTCGTGGAAGCCCTCATGCAGGCCCGGGAGAACGGCAAAGAGGTCACCGCGTTGGTCGAACTACGGGCCCGTTTCGATGAAGAAAACAACATTCAATGGTCCAAAGAATTGGAACGGGCCGGCGTGCACGTCGCCTACGGACTGGTCGGGTTGAAGACGCACGCCAAGATGTGTCTGATTGTGCGACGCGAGGATCATCGCCTCGCCCGCTACGTGCACCTCGGCACCGGCAATTACAATCCCGCGACGGCGCGCGTCTACACCGATCTTGCGCTCTTGACCAGCAATCCGGCCATCGCCTCCGACGTCGCCATGCTCTTCAATGCGTTGACCGGGTATGCCGGGGAACATCCCTATCGTTGCCTGATGGTCGCACCGAGCGGAGTGCGCACAGGCATGCTCGACCGGATCGAACGGGTCACCGCCCAACATCAGCAGACGGGACAGGGCTATATCGCGTTGAAACTCAACGCCCTCACAGATCCGGCCTGCATTCAAGCGCTCTACCGGGCCTCCCAGTCGGGCGTCGCCGTCGATCTGCAAATACGGGGTGTCTGCGGCCTCCGCCCTGGCGTCCCCGGCGTCAGCGACCGGATCACCGTCACGTCACTGGTGGGCCGCTTTCTCGAACACAGCCGGATCTTCTATTTCCGATCCGGTCAGGAAGAGGAGTTGTGGCTGGGAAGTGCCGATCTCATGCCGCGCAATCTGGATGGCCGGATCGAAGTCGTCTTTCCCGTTGACGCCGTGCACCTGCGCCAGGCCATTCGCGACAATATTCTGTTCCCTCATTTACACGACACGGCGCACCTGCGCCGGATGAATGAACAGGGCTTGTACGAGCGCGTGGGTCCGCAGCCGAACGAAGCGCCGCTCGACTCCCAACAGCGGATGCTTGACCAGGCCGGCACCTGGAACCAGCCCCCTCTAGAGCGATGATGCAGCAGCCGGATCAGACCGCGACCTGAGCGCGGCGTCTAGGCCACATCCAGACGCAGCAGCCGATTCCGGTGGCCCTCATAGTCCGGCACAAGGCGCTCGTACGGCTTCGGCATCAGCGAGGAGGAGATGAGGAAATCCGCCGATGCACGGTTGCAGGCGATCGGAATATTCCAGACGACGGCAATGCGCAGCAGCGCTTTCACATCCGGATCGTGCGGATGCGGTTCCAGCGGATCCCAGAAGAATATCAGGACATCGATCTCGCCCTCGCTGATCTTTGCGCCGATCTGTTGATCCCCGCCCAGCGGTCCGCTCTGCAACCTGGTCACCGGCAGTTCAAGTTCCGTCGCGAGCAACTTTCCGGTCGTCCCGGTTGCGATGAGATGATGCCCGGCCAGCGCCTCTCGGTTGAATTTCGCCCAAGCCAGGAGATCCTGTTTCTTATTATCGTGCGCCACAATCGCAATCGTTTTTCCGTCCGCCATCGACACAGTATTGTTGTTCATCGCTCCTCCTCGGTCATGAGTCTACGGACTTGCCAGCGGAGTTCTTCCCGCAGTATGGCAGGCCCTTGTTACGAATAGATTTCATGACCGGCTCCACCGCAGCATCAAGCACTTACGCAGGTGTCAGCCGGCCATGAACGACCGTGGACCAGCTAGATGAGAGGTTTAGGACGTTCACACCACCGGCCGGGTTTCATAACCGTACCCATTGCCACGACAGTAATGATGCCGGCGAAAAGTACCAGCGTCACCATGAGGAAGAACGCACCGCGCAGATTGGGAAGCATACAGGCTCACCTCCTTGCCGCTCGACCGGGATTCACACCGCTCTTCATCCCTGCCGGACAACTGCTTCGCCCGACCTATTCCACATACTGTTCAGGATCGAGAACGGCCTTCTGGATCGGTCCATCAATCGGAATCGTCAGAAGATTAAGCTGGCCGCCCACCGTCCCGTTCTCAATCTGAAATGTTTCCCCATGATCGATCGTCGCCCGAACCGCAAGCTTGTACAATACCTTCGCGTCTTCAACGCTGAATGTTGATAAGAAGCAATTGTCCTCTGCGCGCTGGCGATTCGCTTCGATCGCACGGCTGACCTCAGGTCGTTGTTTGTCTCGATCGAAATGGCCGCTCCTGTCCAGCAAGAGCGCTGCAACAGCGTCGTCTCCCAGGAACCGTGCCCCGCAGCCGTCGAAACTGAGCTTGCCGACCGGCGCTGTTGTAACGCTCCATTCCCCTTTGCGGGTCTTCTCCCACCGCAATTCACGGACGGCAGCCAACGGCATGGTTCCGTCAAACCCTGCCACTGCGATGAACGCGATGTGAGGATTCGCCGGTGTCGGCATTGCCGCCGCCGGTATGGTGGACAGCCGCTGCTGCTCCCGATACTTATCAAATAGTTTTCGAATGAGGAGGTCCGCCTGCGCCTCCACCGCCACAGGCTTACGCGATCGGGAAAGGGTCTTACAGACTGACTGGAACTGCTGATGGAGGGAGAGCCCTTCACCATACCACCCCTCAAAGGCCGCCACACTCCGCTGACTCGGCATGCACGTTTTTTCTATTCGGGAGGGGTTAGAGGCGCTGGATCCCCAGAGCACGGTGTCGGCTCCGATCACAATACCCGTAGAAGTGAGAAAGATGCCGATCAACGTCCCGAACATGATGGTCTCATTCTCGCGCAGGCTCATCACCAACGCGTTGCGACCGGCTCAAGATCGCGTTAACCGGCAACTTCACGAGAACGCACGGTGACGTTTCGTGGCATCTGATCCTGCGCCGGACATGACACTCTCATGAGCCTCACACCCGCCCGTCGGGTCGTGCAAGAAACGTCGCGATCTCACGGTTTCAATAGCGAACTAGAATAATTAACACAACCGTTACAACAACCCGAGCATCGCGTAACGGTTTCTCCTTTATATATCTCTCCGCAATGTCTACAACCAACCCGCCTGCCCGCTGCATCACACCGACAGGTAGCCTGTACCGGCAACCTTCCGTTCGAGCCTTCCTATGCCCGGCTCTCACCGGGTTGTTGCTCGTCACAGCCTCCTGTGGCGACTTCCAGGACCCGGCGTCCGGAGTGCAGGGATCCCAGCTGACACACCCGGCCCTCACACAGGTCACGTCACAACAGACTGGTGGGGATGGGAGTTACATTGCCCCCCCACCGGCGGAATACCCGGGAAATCAAGCCAGTCGACCGCTCCCGGTCGACCCAGTGCCGTCTTCAACTGAGACGATCGGACCCGGTGGCAACACAACGCTCAACGAGACGACTTCCATATCTCCCGCAGGGCCAGCCCCCTCGCTCCCAGCACCAGCGGCCACCCAACTCCCGAACCACCCCCCCGCTAACCCAATGCCTCAAGCCCTGGCGGGGGAGAAACCCGAGACGAAGTCGATCACATTCGAATGGAACCCCTCCCCATCAGGCAACGCGGCGGGATACATCGTCCGTGTCTCGACGGCCTCCGCCCAGACCAACTATACATTCAATACTGGCCAGGAAACCCGGCTGGTAGTTGACCTCCCGCGGGGAGAGAGCTACATCGCGACGGTTCTGGCCTACAATATCGCCGGTGAAAGCCTGCCGGCGGACTACATCCGATTCGATCTGTTCTGATTCCTGCCAAGATCCACGTGAGTGGGGAGAACCTGAATGAGGCTGGTGAAAAGCCGTCATGCGCGCATGGCAAACTCGTGAAGAATCCGTTTTCTTCCGAGCGTCGTCAGTGAGCCGCCGCCCCTAACACTCGGGCCTGGCTCAATAGAATCACGTCAAGCCTGATTCGGGATTGGCTCTGAAGGCGTTTCATATCATCTCTCGCAAAAAGCGGATCGGCAAACGCCTGGTCGGACGGTGCGATCGGGGCCAGTGGAAACATGGTTAAGGCAGAACGCTTGGCAGCCGGTCTGTTCTTCCAAGGGGTATAGAGCGGGTCGCCGATGAGTATCATGCGCCAACTCACCCAGCGGCTGGTCAGGTAATAGGACTCGACCAGTGAATACTGGCCGGTCATGAGTAGCCCCGCGAATTCGAGCGGCTCCGGAAAGGCGTCCAGGTAAGGCTCGCCGACTGAACCAAGGGTCGCAGTAATCCCACGATCCAACGCATTCTTGCACCAGCCTGACTCGCCGGAACTATGAAGGCTCACGGCTTGAGCGGAGGCCATATGGTAACCGATTGCGCCGGTCCGGAAGGTAAACGCATCTTCATATTGTCTCAACCGGTACCAACCCGAATAGAACGCCACATCCGGCGCGGTGCCGGGACGCTGGAACCGCACCTCCGTGTTATCCAGTTGCGATCGGTACGTAGTGTGCTGCGTGACAAACTGATGCAAGTCCCTCAGACTTTGATCGTAGCGGCCATAGGTATCGGATGGATCCTTGACCGGCAGCCCTCGCGCATCCAGATAGACGGTTCCGGCCAACCCCTGCCGCTCCGCCTCCATCGCGCGATCTACCAGCCGGCTCGCCAGATCGGCGGTCGAGGCATCGAGCCGGCTCACCATGAGAACAGGGATTTCTCGACGGCCTCCTCCGGGCTTCTTGAACGCATGATGCAAGGGATTTGCCCGACGCCAGGCCGCGCCGTACAGCGGCCGATCCCACCACAACAAGCTCAATTCACTGTCGACGCTCGCGTCGGCGTACTCCTCCGACAACTGATTCAGTTCCATCGCGGCCAGACCAAACACACCATAGGCTCCGTACACCTGCTCGACCTGTTCATACAGATCAGCTCGCCGGTCACGAATCGGAAGCTCCAACGATCCCAGCAGCAATTGTAATCCCTCCGCTTGCTGCGCTCGCGTCAGCGTGATTGCCTCACTCTCGGAACCCTGCCCATCCCGGAGAAGCTCGTGCCGCAATTGCGAGATCCCGGCCACTCCCTGATGGTCCCGGACGATGGCCTCCAATCGTGAAAACCACTGCGCATCGGCCGCCAGCCTCAGCTGCCTGACCCGCTTGATGGAGGCTTGGACAGCCTCGTCGACGCGCAGCAGGAATGCGATGTTGCGTTCATAGGTGACGGGACTCTCTGCATGCGGCGCGGCAGGAGCGAGGGAACCTGCACTCACGGCGATGGCCCCGGCCCGACGCTCGAGATCCTCCAGCCGCACCCGCGCGGCACCGAGTCTGGCGGCTGCATCACGACGCCAGTGCTCCTCGTCGTCCATGAGCGTCGGAGCGGCAACCCGGAGCGGAACACCAAAGACCGTCACGATCACACGAATCAACTTTTGTGTGCCCTGCGCTTGTAGCGCCTGCCGGAGGGGCGTCACCAGTCGGCGCTCATAGTCCTCCCGGCTTATGGTGTCGTCGAGCGGAAGATCCAATTTGGCAATGTGCTGCGGAGGAATTCCCCGACGCGTCGCATAATGCTCGGCCACCATGAGGCTGTCCGGGCTGTTGACATTGGCGACGATCATCACCTGATGTGCCGAGAGCTCCGCACGGGCAGGAGGAACCTCGGACACGAAGATGATGCCCAGGAGAATCGACAACACACCGATGAAGCGAACCGAAGCAGGCATGGGGCCATGACTGTTTGATCTCAGACAATAGTTCGGCAACATCTTCAGCCTTGGCCGCCCAAAACCGGTGCCGGTATGGCCCAAGACCAGGCCCGCTCTACTTGAAATTTACGCATCGGTAATCCACCTCTAACTCGGTCGCAACGTCGGATGTATAGACTATGGATAATACAACAATATAAAGGGAGGAGCAGATGGTCACAGTCGGACAATTGATGAAGAAGGAACTGATTACGGTAGACGCGGGGACATCGGTGATCGATGCGGCAAAGCTCATGAAAACCTGCAACGTATGCAGCGTGCTGATCGCCGAGAAGGGACGTATCATCGGCATCGTCACGGAATCGGATATCGTGAAAAAGGTCATCGGCTCTGACCGCGGTCCATACTTCATCCCGGTGGAAGACATCATGAGCGCCCCGATCGTCGGAATTGAAGAACGAAGCCCGCTCACGGAGGCGGCAGACTTGATGAACAAACATCGGACTCGCCACCTGGGCGTCGTGAAAAGCGGCTCGATCATCGGTATTCTATCCGTCCGCGACCTACTCCAGCCGGTTTCTGTCGACGAATTCTAACGTTCTCAATCCCCCTCACCCAAATTCTGTCATGCCTGCTCTTCCGCGACTCTCGCGGGAGAGCGGCGCCTGTTTATGCCGCGAACGATGGGAACGGGAAAGGAATGACGCCGGCTTGCTAGGTCCGCAATTTATACCCGACGCCGCGCACCGTCACGATCAGGGCGGGATGAGTCGGATCTGCTTCGATTTTGTGGCGGAGAGAGTGGATGTGGACATCCAGCGCGTGTTCTTCCAGCGCATAGCCCTCTCCCCACACGCGATTCAACATTTCCTGGCGTGAGAACACACGGCTCGGAGACTCCAAGAATTGGCGAAGGATTTGGAATTCTTTCGGAGTGAGCTCGACCGGACGGCCTTGAACGGTCACCTCATGCCGATCGAGATCCATCTTCAGGTCACCGACCCCATAGTATGTGGTAGTACCGCTCGACGCTTCACGCCGTCTCAGAATGGCGCGAACTCGCGCCACGAGTTCACGGGTACTCTGGCTACACACAACCAGATCGATCCCGCGATCGTAGTCCTGCACGCATTCGTCTTCACTACAAGACGGCACGGAATCATCTATGGCAACGATGGGAACCGTCGCCAAAGTCCGAAGATTTCGCAGATTCGAGATGGTCCCAGCTTGACGGTCGATGATGATAAGCGAGGGCACCGACACTTTCGCCTCGGTAAACGCAGCAGACTCGGTCGTCACAACAGTGCCGCGGTATCCGTTGTTCTCCAGCGTTTTTTTCAGTGATTGCGCGAAGGAATCCGTTCGAACGAAGATGAGGATAGACTCCGGAGCGTGGGCTGTGCTCGACATGGTTGCATGCATCGCGGGGCCCACACTACTGCCTTATAGTTAATCAGGCCTTAGAGCCGTGTAAATTGTCCGTAAACTCCTGCACTCCTCACGATGATTCACCCAGCTCCGATATTCTGGAGTTAACATGGAGTTAACGATTCATTGATCGCACGGCAATCCCAACTCCGTACCGTGCAAGTGTGCTCGGCCACTGTTCTGACACGACGCTATTCTTTGGAGGTCTAGAGTGATGTGGAACCGTCTTCCCGCATTGATCAATTGTCCGCTGGCTTCACGCCTGCTTACCGTGGCGGTCGGCATCTGCCTGGCCTGGAGCAGTCCCGCAGCGGGGCAAGTCAGGCCAGGCCTGGATCCGCAAATCGCCGCCTATCAACCGACGAGTTCCTTGAACGGCTCTCTCTCCGTTTCGGGCTCGGAGACCATGCGTCCGGTCACGGAGTCCTGGGCAGCTGACCTGAGACAGCTCTATCCGGGTCTAACGATTTCTGTGACGAGTGAAGGGTCCGAAGCGGGATTAGTGAAACTGCTGGAGGGGAAGGCGCAGATCGCGGCCATGTCCCGCCGGATGAACAAGCAAGAGATCGGCGAGTTTATCCGGGAGTTCGGCTACGAGCCCACCGAGGTCCCGGTTGCCGTGGATGCGTTGGCCGTGTTTGTCCACAAAGACAATCCCCTCGAAGGGCTGACCCTGGCCGAAGTTGACGCGATATTTTCGAACGAGCGTCGGCGGGGATTCAAATACCCCCTCTTGACCTGGGGCGACCTGCTCCTCGACGGAGAGTGGCGGGAGGCCCCCCTCCATCTCTATGGAAGAAACATCAAATCCGGGACCGCCACCTTCTTTCGGGAGCATGTGCTGAACGGAGCACCGGTGAAGAGCACCATGACGGTAGCGCCAGGATCGGCCTCGGTCGTGATCGAGCTGATGAAAGACCGGTTCGGAATCGGCTTCAGCAGCATCGGGTATCAGACGTCAGGAGTTCGGGCTCTTCCCCTGGCTTCGGTGCAGGGTGGGCGATATGTCGTACCCAGCTTTCAATCGGCCATGGACGGATCCTACCCCCTCAGACGGAATCTGTATCTCTATGTCAATAAGCTACCCAAAGCGGCGCCGCCCGTCCCGCTCGCAGAATACGTGAAGTTTGCCCTTAGTCAACAGGGCCAGCAAGCCGTTCTTGCGCAAGGCTACTACCCCCTCGCAACCGCAGAGTTGACCCGGCTGACGATGATGTGGTCGACACCGATCCGCGCCGCAGCGGCTGACCAACCGGCAAAGCTCCGAGACTAGGGATCCCGCGCTATCCGATGAAGAGTATACTGCCCCATGCTCTCAGCGTTGCCGCAGCCATCGGGTTCACGGCAGCCTGTGCTCCCGGCCAGTTTACGACCGCCACGATCTATGATACCCCGGCCGCGTTCGTCCGTCTGGAACTCGACCGAACTGTCGAAACGGGGCGAGCACATTCGCACCCGCTGGCTATCGCCCCCGCACAGATCGCGGCCGTTCTGGCCGGCGTCATGATTGAAGAGCCGTTCGCCAAACTCCCGTTCTACGACGACACGAGCCAGCCACGCCGCCACCGGGCGTTCACCGAGAAAGAAGTGGCCTTCTTCGCTCCGTTGCTCGCCAGCGCATTAGCCCAGGCAACGCCTGAAGAGATCGTCACCTTTTATGAATCGCGGGATGTCTCAGGGACGGTACGGGAAGTGACGTCAGGCGGGATGTTTATCCAAGGGGAGATCTTGCAACTTCGGCTGGCCAACTATCGATCCCACACCCATCAGAGCGCGGATATCGGAGTGGCGGACACTCAAGATGATCGGCTGACACCGCTGCGATCCCTTGCACCACAGCGCGGCCGACTGCACTTTGAGCCCAGGTCTTCGATGCCCCCGGATCCCGATCAAGGACTCACCGGCATGTTTTCCTGGGACCACCGCGAAGTCGCTGTACTTTACCGATCGCTGCCGCCTAGTCAGGTCGCACCGGCACAGCCCCATCCTCTCGTCCGACCTTAAACCTGCCCCTCTCCGGATCACCGTTTCCTCATGCCCACTAGAAATTCCACTGCAACTGAAACCGGAGGAGATTGCCGCTTTGAAGCTGATAGGGAGTTTGCATACAGCCGACCGGCGAACCGGGTGCGGAACAGGAATTCACGGGAAGCTGTGTCGCGGCCGACGAGGTCCGCTGGGTCCATGTATACATAACCGTGAGTTCCAGCGCGCGGTTGAACTGATATTCGAGGCCTAATTCGATCTCACGGACCGTGTTGCGCGGCGCATTGGCCTCAAACTTCCTCCCTCCATAATATTCCTGCCAGCGTATAAAGGGGATGATGCTCTGACAATAGAGATCGCACCGGTAATTATAGAAAGCCTGGACATACCCCCCGCGAATGGTACCGAGGATGACGTCGGTACGCGCCTCATTCAGCTCCGGGCCCCGGCCCACGGTATACTCCGCTTGAAGGCCGAAAGGCTGGGGAAACAACACCGCGTGCCACGCCACCCGCTCATCGAGATAGTTACCCCCATTGGTCACCCGAGGGGTGACCGGTTGCCCATTGAGCGTCACCGCAGGCACGACCGGAGTGGTCGAGACATTGAATTGCCCCGTATAGGCGTCCATCCCTACTTGAACAATCTGTCCATTGGGAAACTCGATGGGATAGGCCGAATGGAAAACCACGTGCTTGTTCTTGTTCTGTTCTCGAACATTCACCCCCTGGCCGTTGTACACACCGAGGCCCAGCATCCCGTAGTCGCCCGACCCTTTCAAACCGCTGTCCACCAGACGCCGGAACCGTTCCCGAACGGAGGTCGGCGTATAGTACAAGAAGACTCCCAAATCCCGTTCGTTCAGCACCGCACTGTTCAGCGCATCGTTACGATCGAGTGCAAGTCGATTTTGGCTGGACTGAACATTTTCGAACCCATAGGGCACTTTTGTGAGACCAGCCCGAATGCGCCATTCCTTGCTCTCTGTCAGAAAGAGGTCGGCGTAGAAATCTCGCATTGTGGCAACCTGCTCGACACCGTTCACCAGACCGGCAAACTCCGTCTGAGCATAGACGAACACCCGCTCGTGGGGCTGTCCGCTCACGATAAGGCGGGCGCGTCGGAGAAAGAATTCGTCGTTCCCGGCAATAGAACGATCACCTTGATTGCTGCGAATAAGGTCGTTATTGATCGTGTGGTTATAGCGAAACTGTGTATAACCCCGGATGCTGATTTTCTCGTACCATCGCTCCCGCACCGGGACATCGCCCACCCCCCGGCTTTCTTCCTGCGCTTTGGCTTCACGCTTCTCTTCTTCGGCTTTCAGCTTGACCCACTGGTCGATCGAGATCTGCTTATTTTCAAGCAACAGATCTTCGAGTTGACCGGCCATGACCGGAGACCCGAATAAACCCACACACGCACAAACCCACACAGAATTCCGCAACCAGCCCGCCGCTCTCGTCTTCATGCACATCCCTTCCGTCATGGTCACATACAGTGACCAGCAGAATAGGTAGAGACGATTACAGCCGGGTTACGATCAGCTCCGGTCTCCGTTAACTCATCGGGAAAGGGGAGTCTCGGTGGCGGCAACCATGCCGGACAAGACGGCGGGATAGGACCGGGAGGAAGCTACAAGCAGGCCCGCAGGCGCTGGCTATAGTATTTCGCAAAGCCTTTGATCCATCTCGGTGAACTGAAGGAGGCCAGGCTCCACGCCGGATTCAGGCGCCGGAGCCGGACTCCGACATCGCGGAACCCCGGATCCTGCTTGTAAATAACCATGTACAGCTCACATGCCTTCTGAGTCCGATGGAGGGTTTCCAATGTGCGGGCGAGAAAGTAACGCATATTGAGCCGCTCAATGTCCGTTCCCTGCCTGCTTTTCAAGAGCGCTACCAGTTCCTTGGCCGCGTCCTCATGCCGGCCGACCGCGCTGAGACAGAGCGCAACTTGGGACATCGCCCGCACCTGCTGCAGTACATCCGTCGCCGCTCGTTCAAATGCAGCGATCGCTTGCTTGTACGATCCGGCCTGTTTCAAGGCAAGTCCCTGTTCGTAATACGATTGCTGGTACTGGGCGGTCGGCTCGGTCGACGACTGGGGGCGCACAGCCGTCTGTACAGGTGCTGGAGACGTCGGCGCAGCCGCCGCGACTTCCAGTTCTTCAGCTGCAGCATCCTCCGGACTCAACAGATCGCACAAAGGATACTGCGCGACAGGCAGGATCCCGCCCGCCCGCCGATCGTTGGTCGCACGCCAGACGATGTTGGCGGTCACAAGCGGGGCTCGCTCCGCATAGCCATAGGCAAGCGACACGTCGCAGACCTGGTTGATCAAACGGGCGTTGCCGCCGGTCAAGCGATGCACCATGACCGACGCCTGAGTGGTCATGACCGGTCGCGCGCCGCCCGCCATCGACATGCGGTGCCGGATGTAGGCCGGGGTTTCATCCTCACCGAGCGCCTGCAAATGATAGTCGACGGAGATACGCTGAGCGAATTGGACGAGATCATCGCGTTGGAGCAGGCCCCGCAAACCCGGCTGGCCCGATAACACGATCTGCAAAGGCTGATTCCGCCCGTTGTTCACGTTCGACAACAGACGTAATTCTTCCAGCATCGCCGCGCCGAGATTCTGCGCCTCGTCCACAACCAGAACGACCCGCCGCTGGCGCTGATGCTCACGGCTGATGAAGGCTGCGAACGTCTTGAACAGCTCGACGCTGTCCATACCCTTCCCGTCGAGATTGAACGCCATCAGAACCCAGGGCATCAGACTCCCCAGGCCGGCGTGCGTGTGCGAGAGCACCCCTAGCGTCACTTCATGCTGAGACTGCTCCAGGATCGTGTTCAAGAGAGTCGTCTTGCCGGTTCCCGGCTCGCCGGTGATGACCGTGAAGATGGCCCGGTTGAATAAGCCGTACTCCAAAAGATTCAGGGCCGTCTTGTGCTGCTTCCCCAGATAGAGAAAGCGGGGATCCGGCACCAGCGTGAAGGGATTGGTTCGAAACCCGTAGAACGATTCGTACATACAAGCCTCGCAGGCAGTCGGTTAGTTTGCAGCCACCGCGCGCATGGCATCGACGTTATGTTGGTCTTTGCCCGATTGATTCAAGACCGTCCCGAGCACCGGTACCGCCCCCCGCACCAGAGCCAGCGACTCTTTGATATCCTGCCGCGTGGTCATACCCTCCCCGGCCACCAGCAAAAGCGCGTCCAGCGAGGGCGCGAAGGCCAGCACATCCGAACTGACCAGCAATGGCGGCAGGTCGACCACGATGACCCGGGCCGGATAGCGATGCTTTACGTCCGCAATCAACCCCGACATCCGCGAAGACGTCAAGACTTCGGCCGAGCGCTGGATCGAGCGGCCGCCTGGTAGCACTACCAATCGCCCCAACCCCGGATGGATGAGGAGGTCCTCCAAGGGACAGTCTTCCAAGGCATAGTCCGCCAGCCCCCGGCAGTCGCCGAAGCCGAGCAGGGTATGAACGGCGGGGCGCTTCAAGTCGGCATCGATCAACATCACCGTCTGCGTGGTTTCCATTGCCAGAGTGATCGCGAGGTTCACGGCCGTCAGCGACTTTCCTTCCTGCGCTCGCGGACTCGTCACCCCGAGGACATTCCAGTGATTCTCCCGCAGGCGATGCAACACCTGGGTGCGCAAAAGTTGATACCCGTCGGCAAATTCCCCCCGGTCGTATGCCGCCACGATACGGTGGCGCCGCAAGACCTCTTCCCGGCATTCCACCACCCGCGTCTTGGAGTACACGATCGGCGGAGGATTCTGCCGGGCAGAATGATAGGGATCGGATCGCCCCCCGGCTCCCTGCCGGGACTCCTGCTTATACTGTTCGATGGCTTGCGAGAGTTCTTCCATGGCTCTTCTCCTTATCGCAATCAGGCTAGACCGAGTTTCCGGAGCGCGGCAAACCAGACGATATCGAGTGGCAGCCAGAGGTAGTGCGCCACGACCGCCCCTATCACCGCCGCCCCCGCTCCCGCCCACCGCCAGTAGCGGCGGCGGCGAATCACGTCCAGGACCTCCTCTTCCATCGGGAGATAGCGAATGACCGCCAGCGGAGCCATCCCGGCCGCGAGACTCAATTGATGAGGCGTGCGGATGGTTTCGTCCATCTGTTCGGCTGCCGCTCCGGCTCCCACCCCGCCGACCACGGCGAGCAACCCCGTGAGAATCAAAATAACCGGCCGGTTCGGACGCTCCGTCCGTTCAGGAAGGTCGGCGGGATCGATCAGGGAGAATCGTTCCCCCTTGCGCTGAACTTCCAACCCTTCCGAGACCTGCGCTTCCATCAGGCGGGAGCGAATCTCCTGATACTTGTGCGCCGTGCCCTCCCGATCGCGCATCAAGTCCTGATATTCCGGCTCAACCTCCGGCAGACGTTCGACCCGTCGGGCCATCTCCTCGGCACGTTTTTTCAGAGAGACCTTGGATTTTTGAAGCGCCTGCAGTGAGGCCGACGTGGAAGCGAGCTGAGACTGAATGTTGATGTAGGCCGGATTCTCCGGTTTGAACAGCGCCGTCCTGGGCGGCCGCTTGGTCATCTCCGCCAGGTCTCGTTCCAAGCCCGCCACAGCCTGTTGTGCATGGGTCACGTCCGGATGATCCGCTCCATAGCGCTCCAGCAGCGTCGCCAACCGGGACCGTTCCCCCTCCAATCGCTTCGGGACATCCTCTCCGGGCGCGTCTCCCCCCGTTTCCCGCTCCAACGCCGTAAGTTCTTGCTTCATCTTGATGATGTCCGGGTGGTCCCCAGACAAGTACCCGCTTGCGCTGGCATATTGCGCGCGCAAGGCCTTGAGCCGCTCCCCCGAATCGAAGATCCGCTCGCCGCTGGCGGCAATCATGGGCGTGTTTGGTTTCAGCGTCGCCAGCTCGCCTTCCAGAAACCGCTTGCGCTCTTCAAGACTCCGGATATCGCGATCGACATCGATCAGCTCCCGGTCCGCTTGATTCAACAGTTGCATGTTGAGCTGGGTGAGCTCCGGTAAAGCTCCGTCGGCTTTCTGTTTCACCACCGCGATCTTACTTTCGAGCGCTTCGATGTGATGCGCGAGATTCTCGGCTTCCTGTTTCAGGAACGCCGTCGTCTGCTGCGCGTGGCGCTCCCGCGACTTCAGATTTTCTCCCAAAAACAAATCCGTGAGCTCGTTCGTCACCTTCTGGGCCAGGTCGGGAGACTCTCCGTCATAGGCCAGCGTAAACGCGATCGTCGCCTGGGTCGGCGTCTGGGTGCGCTTATCGACCACTTTGACGTTGATCACTTCAATCTGAATATCTTTAACGAACTGCTGCAAGACCTCCTCGGTCGGGCTGCCCTTCCGGAGCCGATGGTACAGCCCGTATTGCTCCACAATTCTCCACAGACTGGCCCGGCTCATGACTTGCTGCTTGATCGTTTCAATCCGCTGATCGGCATAACTGGTGATCGTCGAGCGGACGAGATCGGTGGGAATCTCCTGCTCCTCGATCAGGATCGTCGCCTTCGACCGGTACACCGGAGGCCACAGGAATGCCGTGGCCAGACCGATGGCCGCGATCACGGACACGACGGAAAAAATGACCGTCCGGCGGCGGCGGACCATCTGCCAGAAGTCCTTCACCGTATGACCTGCTTCGATCGACCGATCTGCTCCCATAGACTGCGCGATCGCCATAAACACCTCTCCTTAACGCCCGACCGACAGCTTGGGCGGGTAGTATGTCAGCATCACCGTCGCCGCGTTTCCAAACGCCCGTGGGCCGGAGTTCTCCAGCTCGCGCCGATTGTAGGTATAGGCGGCATCCACCGACCACCATTGGTCGAATTTCCAGGTCAACCGCGGCGTCACATTGATATAGCGGTTTTCAGGAAACGTGAACGGGACCGCTTTCGACGCAATAGAAGAGGCCAAGAGCACCTGCGCATTCACTGAGGCGGTCAACCGATCCGTCAGATCCTGCGACAGGGTGAGACCGACCCGTTCCGTCTTCAACAGCAAGCCGAATCCGCTGGGATTGATCTCACGGCTCACGACGACTTCCGCAAACCCGGCATCCCATTGTTTTTTGACATTGGCGTTGGCCACCCACAGGGTTTGCGTATCGGTGAGCCGCGCCGGTCCTGACGAGATGCTGGATGACACCAGCTGCGGCCCTCCGACCACGGTCGCCGTAAGCGACTCGGTGAATGCATGGGACCACGAGACCTGCGCCCCGACGATATGGGATCGTAGGGCGCTGGCGTTAGCCACGCTGAAGTTCGTATAGCTTCCCGTCACCTGCATGCGATCGTTCTCGGTCGGCTGGTACGCCAGTCCTGTGGACCCGCCCTGCACCTGATAATCCACCAGCCCCAACCGCGCACCGTCCTCGTACGTGGCCTTGGAATACTGGTAGGAACTCTGGAGGGACAGGCGTTCCGTGAACGCGTGCGACCACGACGGCGCCAGATTCCACAAATTGCGCTGCGTGAAGCTGAGCACGACGCCGGTCCGCAACAGTTCCCCCATCAGCGTATTGTCTCTCGTGAACCCGCCGTCAAATCCGAAGGTTTCCCGGGCCAGCCCGTACTTCACGGACAGCGGAAAATAGAGGTTGAGCAGGTCCTGATTCCGGCCGCCGTAATAGCGCACCAGATCGGCCGCCGCTTTCCCGCTGACGTCCAGGTTTTCCGTCGACCCGGCAAACTTGACGCCGGGCGAGACCCAGTGCCCGTAGACCGGCTTTTGTGCACCGGCCACCAGTAACAGATTACTGTTGTACTCACCTTTCACTCCCAGCGAGGGTTCGGCCGACCATTCTGCTGCGTGCCCGCTCAGGACAAATCCGCCCGCGCAGAGACTGCTTCCCGCAAATGCCGCCGACACAAGCCATCGCCACATCATAAATCTACATCGTTGCGATGGAGGGTGATCCCTCAAGGCACCATGACCACATCACCGCGCTGCAACAACACATTGCGCTCCAGGCTCTTCCCTCGCTTAAGATCCCCATAAGGCACAGGAATCACCTGTTGCTCCCCATTTATACGCCGGATGATTCGAATATCGTTTTCGGAGGCAAACGGCGTCAGGCCTCCGGCAAGACTCAACGCCTGCAAGACATCTGTCGTGTGGCCGATCATGAACTCGCCGGGCTTATTGACGCGACCCAGGACATAGATCCGATAGCTCAATACTTTGACCGCCGCAACCGAGACATTCGGGTTGGGGATATACTTCGCCAGACGCTTGGCGATGTCCGCGCGCACCTCTTCAACCGTCCGCCCCGCCGCCTGCACTTCACCCACAAGGGGAAAGGACACGAACCCGTCAGGTCTGACGACGACCTCTTTGGTCAAGTGTTCATCCTTCCAGACGGCAATCGCCAGCACGTCTTCCGCTCCCAGGAGATACTCGACGCCGGACCCGATTGCGGGCATCGCCCCTGACTTACTCGAAGACTCGAACGCACTGCACCCGCCGAGCGAGAGCAGCAGCCCGCCTATAAGCGTCCAAGACTGCAGTCGCATGGCATGTGAAAACTGCATCATCTTATCCATCGATCTTCGCCAGCATGGATTTGGCCTCTTCAAACCAGGGATAGGACTGCTTGGACTGGAGCGCCTGACTCAAAAGCTGCCGCGCCTCCGTCTTCTCACCCGACTGGGCATAGGCCACTCCCAGATGATAGTTGAGCACCGGATGGCTCGGCGCCTTGGCAAGCGCTTGCTTGAGCAGCCTGACCGCGTCCGGCCGATGCCCCAGCTTGAGATGTACCCACCCGAGCGTATCGAGGAGATAGGCGTTCGAGGTCTGGGCTTCGAAATCCCGGCTCAACAGAAGCGCCCGCTGCAGGCTGTCCGCATCGCCCTTCCGATCGGCCAGGAGCGCCGCAAGATTGTTGGCAGCCAGGAGCGATTTCGGATTGGACTTGAGCGCCAGGTCGTACTGCGCCATCGCCTCATTGATAAGATCCCGTCCTTCCAGGCTGGTCGCCAGCATCACCCGCAGCTGCTCGTTATCCGGACTCGCTTCCAGCGCCTTCTTGAGGGCCGCATCCCCGGCGACCATATCCCGCTTGGCGTAGCGAAACTGCGCGAGATGCACCCAGGGGGTCGTCCACGACGGATTTACCTGCGTGGCCGTTTCGAATCGCCCCATGGCAGACTCGGCATCCCCCTTCATCAACAACATTTCGCCGAGAAAACCTGCCGCAAAAGGATGTTTCGGCTGTTCGGCGACAATCGTCTCGAGCCGGGTCTGAGTTTGCTGCAGGGCCCCGCGCTGCACCCCGAGCTGAACCAGCGCAAGGAGCGGCTCGGCGGCGAGCGGCTGTTGGGTCAACGCCCGGTTGAAGGCGGCTTCTGCTTGATCCCATTGTTGTTGCGCCGCGGCCATCTGCCCCTCCGCCAAGTCGACCTTGGCGCGATCGGCCCCGGCGGAACGGAGACGGGCCAGCGTGTCATGCGAACGGTCCCAATCCTTCTCCTGCATTTGGATCTGATAGAGGAGGCCCAGCAATGTGAGATTCCCGGGATCGCGGGCCAACAACGGATCGAGCCGCTTCCGCGCCTCCTTCAACTGACCGCCGGTCACGTCCAATCCGACCAGCACAATCTGGGCATCGGTGAGAGCCGGAGCCAGAGCGGCGGCCTTTTCCAGACTTTCACGCGCCAGCGCGAGATCGCCGTTCAACAATTGCGCACGCCCCAGAAGCACGTGGACCTCCGCCGCTTCCGCCGCATCCTTCAAGACGGATCGAAAATCCTGGGCCGCCGCTTTCCCGTTGCCGCGCTGCAACGCGATCTTCCCGCGCAACAGCAGGGCGTCCGATGAGAGGGGATTGTCTTTGAGAATCTGCTCTAATGCCTGCTCGGCCTTGTCCTGCCGTCCCGCCGACCAGTCCAGGCCGGCCAGTTTCACTTGCGCATCCAGGCCTTCCGGTTTCCCGGAGAATTCTTTCTTGATTGTTTCATACATCAACTGGGCTTTCGCCGGTTGTTGCGTCCCCTCATACAAACTCCCCAGCGCAAACCGGATCTTCGCGGAGCGTGGCAGATCTTCCTGGGCCTTCAGCAAAGCCGCTTCAGCCTCGGCGGATCCGCGCCGCTTTCCCACATACTCCGCGAGCGCCAGCCGACGGGCATCGCTGTCCGGATCGAGCTGCGTTGCCTCGCGCATGACCGCCTCAGCCTGCTCATACTGTTGCTGCTGTTCGAAGAGCGCCGCCCGGCGGAGACGGTGGTCGAGCACCTTCGGTTCGAGCGCAATAAGGCGCAGCAACGTTCGATCCGCCTCGGCCGGATTGCCGGCGCGCACATAGATCATCGCCAGCGCTCCGAGCAACTCGACGCTATCGGGGTGCGTGTCCAACACCTGCCGGATCACCGGCACCGCGTCGGCCGTCCGTTCACGCGAGGCATACAACGAGGCCAGCAACAGGGCGGCATCGACATCGGTCGGAGCGCCCGTCCGCAGCTGTTCCGCCTGCGCAATGGCCTCTTCGACCCGGCCACCCACGGCCAGCGCGGCGATTTTGAGCGACCGTGCTCCCACATGGTCGGGATGCAAGGCGAGCACGCGATCGGCAACCTGATCCACCCGCTCGATCGCCCGGGCTTCGAGGAAATACTTCCCCAGCTTGATCCAGGCGCGATCATGCGCAGGATTCAACTCCACCACCTGCTGATATCCCGTCACCGCGTTACGCCAGTTCTTTTCCTTTTCCTCCACCTGCGCATAGAGGAAGTAGGCCTCCGCATCTTTCGGATCTATCTTGAGGACATTCCGCAAGGCCACCCGGGCCTTGGGATAGTTTCCTTCTTGAAAATATTCCTGCGCGCGCAGCCGGTATTTCGCCTTGCGTTCTTCCGGGCCGCCGCAGGCCACCAGACTGACCGCCACAATGGCCGCCATCGCCCCCATACAATATCGATTCATTACCGATCCCTCCTCATATCCCCCACACCCGAACCGCCAGGCCGGCCAACATCACGGCCGTCAGCCATCCAAGCCGGACGACCATGATCTGGTGCATCTGGAGCAGGAGCTCAAACGCAAAGAACAACACAATCAGCGTCGCCGTCACCACACTCAGATGGACGGCGCCGACCGTCAGGTCCGAAAGAAACGGCATTACCACAGCCAGAAAGACGATCAGATAATCCAATGGGGTCGTCTGGAACCGCGCATCGCCCATCCATCGAATGGCGAGGACAACGAGCACGGCCAGCGCGGCAATCCCCAGGGTCAGCGGCGACAGCCAGTCGGCCGGCGACTGGCGCGCCGACATCTGCGCGTAGTACACCGCACAGGTGCTCCCGATATAGAGACCGGCCCGAACAGCGAGCGCCGTGCCTCGTCCGATCGCCAGACTCCCCAGCACCGCAGCGCCAAGTCCGGCCGCGATCACTCCGACTTCCGCGGGGATGTCCCCCGGCGTCGCTAGACAGGCAATGAGATACAACGGCACGAGCAGCGTGAGCGCTCGCAGCGGCCATGCACGCATGGCGGCGGGTGTAACTCCGGCCGCCGCCGCTCGCTCCCCCGACGGAATAACCACAGACGGTGGAGTCGCCGGACGCGAGGATGACCAGACGAATACGGACAACACCGACCCGGCAAACACCGCATAGACCGTCAGCAGAACCGCATCGCTCTGCCAGCGCAGCAGAGCGGCACACAGGACCGACAACCCCTGCGCCAGGTAGATGACCGTCACGGCCTGCCGGTGCGACAGTCCCGTGGCCAGGAGTTTGTGATGCAGATGATTACGGTCGCCGACAAAAGGGGAGCGCCCCTGCCGGATACGCTGGCCCATTACGCCGACGGTATCGAGGAGCGGAATGCCCCAGAGAAACAGCACGAGCAACGGGCTATATGGAGCGCGGGCCGGATCGATCAATAAGATCGCGGCCACGGCGAGGTAGTGCCCGAGAAACTGGCTGCCTGCATCGCCCATAAACACGCGTGCCGGATAGGTATTGAACCGGAGAAATCCCAGGAGACCGCCCAGCACCGACACCATGAGCAACATCAGCATCTGGTCGTTGGCCTGGTAGGCCAGATAGGCGATCCCGGCGAAGCTGATCAGCGACAATCCACCGGCCAGCCCGTCGAGCCCGTCGGCGAGATTCACGGCATTCGTCATGCCGACGATGACGATCATGGTGATCGTCGCCGCAGCCCAGAGCGGGAGCGCCTGATCGTCGGCGAACGGCATCGCGGTCACTCGCACGCCGGCATAGGCCACGACAATCGCCGCCGCCAGAATCTGTCCGGCGAATTTCATCCGGTGGTCGAGCCCCACCCGGTCGTCCCACATGCCGAACAGCAGAATCACCACGCCGCCCAGGAGGCTGGCAAGGATCATCCGGTCCTGAGGTGCCCAGAGCAGCACCGCCGCGATCGTGCCGGCCGCGAACGCAATCCCGCCTACTTTGGCGATCGGCTCCGCATGCATCCGGCGATCGCGCGGCACATCGATGAACTGAAAGCGCCAGGCCGAGGCCGTCAGGGCCGGGATCAGCGCCATGCAGATCAACAGCGAGCCGATGAAGCTGAAGAACAATGCGGTCGACATCACCACAGACTCACACGCCCTTTCTCAATCGGGCACATAGGCCGGCAGCAGAGGCTGGACCGCCGCCGCCATCTGCAGGACACGCTGATCCGCCGCCCCCTCCGATTCGCCGGGCTGCACGGCAGCCACCAACCGGACCAGGGCTCCGTCTGTCCGTTTCATCGTGAGCGCATCCACGAGCAGGAAGAACTTCACCAAGTACTCGCTCGTCATCACCCGGTTGCGCTGCTTGAACCAATAGAGCACCACTTGTTTCTGCTCGCCCTTCTGGATCATCACCCGATTTGCTCGAAACCCGCTCTCCCCTCCGGGGCCTACCGGCACGACCACTTCATCGAGGGACGCAATCTCCCAGCCGCCGCCGGGGATACAGGTCTTCGGAGAATGCGTCGCGCGCCCCTTTTCCTGGGAACGGTAGTACGCCGCATAGACATTGACCGGGCCACCGGGGCCTTGATAGTTGGCCAGCAGGTAGTCGTCGAAACGCAACACATCCACATACTGTCGCTCCATCACCACCGGTTCACCCTGCCACCCATCCACATGCATGGGAAACTCGACAAAATTCTGGCGCGGAGGAGGCACACGGTCGCGCCCTCCGACATGAAACGACATCGACGTCGTCACGGCCAGGAGTCCGATACAGGCGAGAACCGGGCCCCCCGCGACAACCGCGGCGGGACCGAAAGACAATGCCGCTCCTGAGCGCGGCCCTGGGCGATCGACGTCTGATGCAGATCCAGCGCCGGCTCGCTCCAGCAGCCACATTTCCGCACCCAGTATCGCCAGACTCAAGACAAAGAGGAACCAGCCCTCGAACGCGTGCATGAACCCTTCGGCCGCTGCCTGGCCGAATCGATCGACGAGGACCCCGATCAATCCGATCCGGAAACCGTTCAAGAGCACGGCTAAGGGAATCGCCGAGGCGACCAATACCACCCGCTTCCACATGCGATTCTGGAACAGATAGGCGCTCAGCAAGGTCAGTGCGATCAGCGGAATCAGATAACGCAAGCCGCTGCAGGCTTCGACGACTTGCAGCTGGATCGGGCCAAGGTCGATGACGTTGCCTTCCCGGAATGCGGTCACCCCGATCACGTGTAGAAAGCCGACGCCGAGCGACGATGACATGAGTTGCAGGGAAGCGGACACACTCGATTGCAGCATCTGCGGCAGAGGGATCATGGTCAGGAGATACCCGAGGGGAAACGCCATCTGACGGGTCGCCTGCGGGCCCGCGATCGCCAGAGTCAATCCGACGATCATCAGCCACAATGAGAGATGCTGCAGAAAATATACGGTGGAGAAGTCACCGACGACATAGAACGCGAGTCCGAGCGCAGCCGGAACGAGGCCCCACCAGGACGAAACAATGCCCGCCGCCACAATCCGTTCACGGCGCCACCAAATGAGGGCCGCCGAGATGACGGGAACAAAGAACCCGTGGCTGAAGTTGTCGTCCTCCATCCACTGCGTGACCAAATACTCCAGGCTCTCGAAATAGGCGATGCCGAACAGGAGAAGGATGACCGACGCCACTCCCCAGAGCATGATAGGCCGTTGACGATGTATTCCCGGACGGGGGACATCGGACAGGATAATCCCACTAGTCTGCATGAGCGGCGCTCCCGGGAATTCCATTTCGTGCTGCTGCCCCATCGTTCCTCAAGAAAAATCGCGCCAGCCGGCCAGTTCCAACAGGACGAGCCCCACGAATTGCGTCCCTTCGATCATGACGCGCTTCCACAACCGGCGCGGTTCGCAGGCAAACCGCCACAACCATTCGAAGCCCATGTCACCGACCCAATCGGGCGCGCGCTGCACCGTCCCGGCCAGAAACTTGAAAGCGGCGCCGACGCCGAGCACCAACGGCACATCCAGCCGATCACGATGGGTATAGATCCACTGCTCTTGCTTGGGGAGCCCGAGTCCTACCCACAACACGTCCGGCTTCGCCTCGTTGATCCGCCGGATCACGGCCTCGTCTTCTTCCTCCGTCAACGGGCGAAACGGCGGCGAGTAGGCTCCGGCAACGGTCAACCCGGGGTACTGCCGCGTCAGATTGCCCGTCAGACGTTCAAGGGTGAGATCGGTATCGCCGTAAAAATAATGTCGGAAGCCGAGGCCCTGGGTGCCGAAAAAGAAGGCCTTCATCAGGTCGGTGCCCGCGACGCGGGACCGTACTGCGCCGCCCTTCCATTGCGCCACTTTCACCAGAGAGATACCGTCAGGGACAGTCAGGTCCGCCTGCCGGACCATGCGCCGGAAGTCGGCCCGGTTGTGCGCCTCGACGACCGCGTGCATGTCAGCCACCACGACCCAATGAGGGCGGAAGCGCTCGTGCATGACCCAATGCGTCATCACCGACACGACGTCGGGAATTTGAATCATATGGACGGGAAGCCCGAGAATCGGCACTTGGCAGAATCGACTCGCTTGCTCTTGCTCAATCGTCGCTGAAGCCATCTCAGACCTCCTTGTGATACTCACGACGCCGGATCCATGGGAGAGCAAGTCTAGCGAGTCCGCCCGATCGACAGGCCACGCCAACCTCAAGTTTGTGTTAACGAATCGTTAAACTGTGAAGGGACTACGCACATGAATCGGGGCGAGTGAGGACCGACCGGAAGGCAGAGGGACAACCGGCTAACGGGGTTGGGAGGCGCTGAGGAAGGGACGGCGGTCCGGCGACGTATCGGCCAGAACCTCTTGAAACGTTTGGATCATTCGTTCGATATGCCGATCCTTGCTGAAGTGCAACTCGCAACGGCGGCGGGCATTTGCTCCGAACTGCCGCTGGTCCTCGGCGTGGTCCAGCAGCGCACAGATGCGCAGTGCCAGGTCATAGGGGTCGTTCGTATGGGCTTCGACGCCGCATTCCCCGTTGACGACCGTTTCCCTGAGACAGCCTTGATTCGTATAGATAATCGGCAGGCCGGCGGCCATCGCTTCCAGCACCACCATCGGCTGGCCCTCCTGCTGGATTCCCGGAAAGACAAAGATGTCGGACGACTGGAGCACCGCGTCTTTCGTCAGCCCGGTCACCTCTCCGACAAATGTGATGTAGGGCTCCAGCCGGTGTTGCCCGATGTACCATTCCGCTGTCTGCCGATGGAGCTGATGCGACCAGCTTCCGGCGAACACGAAGGCCACGTCGCGACGATGCCTGAGCACGGTCGGGAGCGCCGCCAACAGCACCAGCGTGCCTTTCATGCGGTTCAACGTGTTGAGATGCAAAATGCGCCAGGGCCTGGTGCCGTTCGGAGGCTCCCGCCTCGGTTCCTCCCGCGACAACTCGACACCGTTCGGCACGACCACAATCCGTTCGCCCGGAATGAGGCCGGCAAAGAGCCCGCGGAACGTCTCCCCCAGCACGATCATTCTGGACACTGTTCCTAATACCGCGCGGGCATAGAGGCGGATCGGGGCCCAACTGGACTCGTACCAGTCGCGCAACGCCCCGCCATGCAAATGCGCCACGATCTTGGCCCCCGTCAGCACCGCAGGCCAGATGAGCAGGCTATCCCGGATAAGACCCAGCGTGGTTTGCGAGAGCACGAGGTAGACGACTTGCGGACGGCGGGTCAGCAGCAGCCGCCATAGACGGAGCCACTGGCGAACAAACAGCACGACATCGTGCCAGTCCGGATTGTTGACATGCCCGATGCCTCGCCGGTCGGCCAGGTCCAGATGGCTCACATCGAACGACTCCGTCAGTTTCGAGTCGAGCAAAGATCGAATCGCCACTGCCACACCGTGATAGGGCGGCGGGGTCGGCCCGATGATCAGCAGCTTCGGTCGGGAAGTCATCTCAGGACACTTCCTTTCGCGTCGACCACGGGAATTTCCGTTGTGATTTTTCCCCAGGCGATTCGGACAGCAGGGACTTCAAGAACCGCCCCATCACATCGGCGGAAGGGCCGATGTCCGTCGATCGAACCCGCCGGTAGGCCGCACGCCCCATCTCGACCCGCTCATGATCGGACAGCGCCAGCGCGTTCAGAATCGTTTCCGCCCCCAGGGCGGGACGGTGCGGGTCGAACCGGTAGCCAGTCACCCCCTCCTCCACCAGATCCTGCGTCGCGGCGGCATGAATGGACGCCACCACCGCCAGCTCAGCCGCCATGGCCTCGCTGAGCACCGCGCCGAACGTATCCGAGAAGGTGGGAAACACGAAGACATCGGCCATCGCGAAATATCGGGGCAACTCCATCGGATCGACATGGCCGGCAAAGTGGACCTGATTCCACCCTCGCGCCCGGCACAGCAATTCATACGTCCCGCGATCCGGCCCGTCGCCCACCAGCATCAACGACACATCGGGACGAACGCGCCTCACCAAATCGTACATGGACAGCAACGCGCCCGTGCCCTTGGCGTCGGTCAGCCGGCCGACAGAAAGCAGAATCGGGCCAGGAAACCGTGCGCAATCATCAACGACCACCTCGCCCTTTCGCAGGGCGCACACCGCCCGATGCAGCCGTTCGATCTCGATCGGCATCGGCGCCGTCAGAATCGGGCGGTGTCCCGCCCCGAAATGGAGAAAGGCCTCGCGCGCCTCATTGGACGAGGCAATACAAGCGGCGGCACCCCCAACGGTCAGCCGGCGCAAGAACCTGCGCACAGAAGACGATTGCGCGCCGTCACGCAACGTAAATTCCCCCCATTGCACATAGCGCTTCCCGAACAACTTGCAGTAGGCAAACGCCGCCAGATGCGCCGGCGCGAATCCACCGCTCAATACAATGTCCGGATTAAGCCGCCGCAAGCACTGCGTGACACCGTAGTTCAGATGCAGCGAGACCTCAGCGCCCCTCGGCCGTACATGCCACCCGGGCAATACCTCGGCCCGAAACTGCATCTCGCCGAACGCCCACTGCCGGTTTTCCTCGCGCTCCGCCATCAAGAGCACGGTAAGCTCCTCACATTCCCTGGCCAGCGCCTCGAAGAGCGGGACTCGGTAGGGGGTCAAAATGTTGGTTACGACGGCGACCTTCATCCCAGTTGCTCCACGACCCAGCCGTTCCGCCGTAGATCCGCCTGCAGAGACTCCCGCACATAGAGAGCATCTTCACGGCTCAATCCGGCATGAGCCAGAAACGCTCGGTCCTTCATCTCGCACCGGTACGCCCCGCGGAAACCGGCGGCAGTGAGCCATTCATGGATCGCCTTGTCGCCGACGGATCGCTCCGCCGACAACCCGTTGAATTCGATCAGCAGCAGCTCCACATGGCGAAGGAACGGCCCGAAACCGGTGAGCACCTCGAACTCAAAGCCTTCGACGTCCACCTTCACGTATCGCGGAAACACTTCGTACTCCCGGCACAAGGTCTCCGCGCGCCGGCAAGACACCTCCACCGTTTGGCCACCGTCTCCGGTCACCGAATGATTCACGGAGCTTCCGGCCCGATCGGTCAACCGGACCACTCCGTCTTCCTGCCCGACCGCGACCGGACACACCGTCACGTTCCCCCGGCGATTCAACCGGATATTGTCCGACAAGAGCCGCGCGGTGACCGGATGCGGTTCGAATGCAAAGACACGAGCCCGCTCTTGCTCCGATGCCACCAGCGTATAGGATCCGATATTCGCCCCGATGTCGAAGAAGGTCCCGCCGTCGCGCAGCAACCACTGCAGCAGCCTCATATTGTTGTAGTCATACAGCCCCTGACTATTGATCAACGCCGACACCGCGCAGTTCCGGTGCGACGCCACGATGCGGGAGCCCGCGAGAGATTGCTCGAAGGGAAACCAGTTGAAGGCTTTCCGAAGCTGCCAGTGAGCGTGTTTCACAAGTCCTTTCCCCGTGGGGACGTAGGGATTCTCCACAATCTGCCGGATCGAGTTGACGAGCTGTCCTAATCCCATCGGCTGCATCCCGCTATCTCGCCCATCCCGCCGCCATACGAACCCGCGCGGCCAACGCCGTCAGGATCAACGCATCGTCGGATTCAAGCCGGGCGACATACAAAACCGCAATGTACAAAACGCACGCCATCACCCCCAGCGGAAGATAGGCTGCCGTGGCAAGGTACGGCTTCAGCAGAACAACCGCGAGACTCATCACCCCACCGGCCGCCAGCGGCTTAACGATCGCCCGCGTCCACGGCAGCATGCGATGCAGGCGCCACACTTGAGCCACACGGACCCCATTCAGAAGCACAAAACTCCCGGACGCCGCGAGGGCGGCACCGCTCGGACCCCACACGGGAATCATCACCGCGGTCGCGCTGATCAAGAGCGTCCCATAGCCCACCGTGTTAATCAGCACGATGCGGGAATGCCCGGACATAAGGAGCACCGTGTTCGCACACCCGCTCGACGCGTTCACCAGATGGCCGACAGTGAGAACGGCCAGGATCGAGCCTCCGGCTGCAAATCCGCTCCCGAATACTCGCAGCACATCATCGGCGAACAGGACCAGGAGGACACTGAGAGGCACAGTGGCCGTTAAGGCCACGCGATGCACCATCGCGTAGCTCTCTCGAAACGTCAGCCGGTCGTTCGCCGCCCATGCGCGACTTATGACCGGAGCAAAAACAACATCCAACGCCCCCAGGATCAAAGCCAACACCGCGGCGGTTTGGAAGGCCGCGAGATACACGCCCACATCCTCGGCTGAAACCCAGTAACCCAGCAGCATGACATCCGCGCGCGGCGCCACGACGCCGAACAGATTGGCGAGGAGCAACGGAGCGCTATAGGTCACCAGCGTGCGCACCTCAGACCGCCCGAGCGCGGCAAAATCCGTGACACCAAGCCGGCCCTGCCGCGCCAGCACAGCTCCGGCCAGACAGGCCGTCACACCAAATACCACGACCCAGCCCAGCACCACTCCGCTAAGCCCCCACCCGGCCCAGATCGCGATCCCTGCCGTCACCCACTTGCCGACCGGCTCCCAGAGATATTTCAGCGCGACCGTATAGCGCACCGTCTGAAACGCCTGCAGGGCCGCTAACAAGACCGACCCGACTAACGCGAAGACGAGCGCCGGGGCGAAGCACAGGAGCACCACCGCCAGCCCCGGTTTCTGATAGAGCTGCGTGGAAAGCGGGGCCGCAATCACGCCAACTCCGATTCCGGTGAGCACGCCCAACAGCGTGACAATCGTGACCGCAGTGGCAATCACCCGCCGGGCAGCTCCCGCGCGGTCTTGCGCCATATAGGCGGAGACAAACTTGGTGATACCCGTATCGAGGCCCGCACAGCCCACGAGCAGCACCGTATTGAAGAGCGTGACCCCGAGCGCATATAGCCCGAACTCTTCCATCCCCAATTGCCGGGCCAGAAACAGCATGAAGAAATAGTTCAGGCCGTTTCCGAACAGGGACGCACACAGTAAGACGGCCCCGCTTTCAAGAGTCCCCCTGGCAGTCGAAATTCGTTCTGCGTCTAGCGTAGCTTCGTGCCTCATCGGAACAGACGGATTTCCTGTAGCACCAAGTACCATCTTCATGAAGCCTTCACATCTCTTGGCTGCGCAGGTCCCACTGTTCGCTTCCAACTAGGTCTGGCCTTCACGCTGAATGTCTGTGAACTCAATTCACTGATTTGCTCATCGCTCAACCGGCTATAAAGATACAGTCCCACGCCATTCCCCTGCTGGAACTGTCGTGCTTCGGAGAGCAGGGCGGACACCTTTCGAGCATCTCTCGGTAGCACAGTCTTGCTGGGGCTTACGGCCTCTTCGTAGTTTCCGCAAAGCACGACGAGGGCCTCCGGTCGCGTCATGGTGGTCTGCAAGTTTCGGAAGGAGGCCCAGTCCGGGTTCGCCTCGTAATGCATCATATAAATGACGTCCACTAATCCTTCCTTGACCCACTTTGTACTGTTCCGTCCTTGAGTCCCATCAATCGGATGGCCGGGAACTGCATCGACGCTGATGACGATTTTCGGATTGAGCGACCGAGCCCCTGTCGACACACGGCGAACGATGTCTCCCACAGCTTGATCCTGCCAAGCCACCAGGCTCGGCACAGTTCCTCCTGGAAGCAGTAGTTTCGCTCGATCAAGGAGCAGATTCCGCCCGGTCTGAATCTGATAGTCAGCGGCACATCGGGAACTGACGCACACTCCTCCCGCTCGGATATAGTCTAAGTTGATCCCATTCACAGGGTAGTTCTTCACTACTTCTAGAATCAGGGATACAATAAAATCTCGAAACTCTTCACGATGGACGTCAAAACATTCCCCTGGGGTCCCCGCATCGTAGAACTGCGGAAAAAACTCTCGATCCCGCCGCATCACGGTGAACCATGGATGAATCTCGATTCCATACCCTGAAGCGACCTTGCATAGATGCGTGAGCGGATCGAATCCCGGTATATTGACCGCTGCGCTATCCCAGGGTGCCACCTGGGAAGGCCAGATGGTCCCCCGGCCGTGCCACACGCAGGGCATGAAGACATTGAATCCGGCCCGCGCAATCCTCTTGCAGACGATATCAGCTGAATCCTTGGAGGCCCAGTTGAGCCCCTCATCGAAAATCGCGCGGCTCTCGCGGATCGGTTCGACTCCCGCAGCCCGAGTGACGCGAGCGAGAAGCGGCGCCGCGGCTGCAATCGAAATGGCTGTCACAAACTGCCGACGAGTTATCATCACTGTTCGCTATTTCTCCGACACCAGCGGAAAGCGCCGGACCGGCTCTGGTTCAATGGAAAACGCCGTCTCTCCGGAATCAGCTGATTCGACTCCTTCAGCTTCGACTGGTAGCACCCCCAAATCCTGTAGCTCGAGTTCCCTGGCTTTTTCGCTCATCGCGACAATGCCGAACACAAACACACCGCAGCTAGTGACATAGTCGATGGCGTTGTCCGTTGCCATGAACAGGAAATACACCACCAGCGACCCCAGCGCCGCCAACGCGTAGGCCTGCCCTTCCTGGGTCGTCGACGCCCGATACTGATTCACCATTCTGACCATATACGCACCGGCCGCCACGGCTAGGAGCAGGGCTCCGAACACCCCCAGTTCCGCCAGCACCCGGATATATTCCGAATGGATGACGTTGAGTCCTGTCGCATGCGTGTAAAAGTAATGCTGCGTCGTCCCGACTCCGGAACCGAATACGGGAGAAGGCCAAAAGAAGTTGGTAAGAACATAGGCCCACGCGTCGAACCGGCCGGATCCATGAATATGTTCCAACGCCGACGCAGGATCCTTCGTGATGAGATCGAAGGATATCACCGCGCCGTCCTTGAACATGCGCTGCCGGAAGGTATCGCTCAGCAGAAACAAGGCGGGAAGCGATACCACACCTGCCAGTGGAAGGACCCAGCGGCTCCAGCCCTTAAACGCCACCCAGAAGATGGCCGTCAGCGCCACGAACAACGCGATGATCGTCATACGGGTGAATCCGGCAAACGAAGCGACGGCGAAAATCCCGAATAGCAGGAACGCAGATCGCCGGGAGGTCGTTCGGGCCAGTCCAAGCGCCAGCATCGAAAGCATCGCCAGATTCGCACTGGTAGCGGCAGGCCCCAGACCGGGAACCCCTAACCCGAGTTGCGCGCTCAGCGTCGTATACCCACTCACCACCGAGGCGAGCGAGACAACGACGGCAAGCACCCCGCTCGCCAGCATCATCGTCTCAAGTTGGCGCAGGCTGCTCCATGATTGGCAGATGAGCAGAACCAGAAGCAGAAAAAGGAACGGAGCGGTCAGCTTCGCGATCATACGGGCGCCGTATACGAGGCTCGGAGCCCAGAGCAGAGCCACCATCGCGAACAACAGAAACAGCAGGTGCCATCGGAATCGAAACGCGTACAGCCCGGCCTGCCAGGCCTGCGGCACGATGATAAGCAGCGCGGCGACCCACAATCCCAGCAACCGGATCGCGTAGAGGTCAAGACGGCCGAATGAGGTGACCATCATGCCCTCTCGGCCCAGCGTCAGTGGAAGCGTGCCCGTCAACAGCACGACAAGGATCAATGCTCTCGGCCAGGCAAGCGCCAATACGATAGGAACCAGCACGGTCAAGATGATGGCAAGTTCGACCATGGTGCTCTGCTACCTGACAACCACACACAATCCTGAAGATCAGAAAGGGCCAGCGCTACCGTACTAAGACGGTGTTACGGATTCGTTAAGGCCTGGTTGCAGATAAGCGAACTTTCCCCTCGATACGAGAAGCAAGCTGGCCATGAGCTGGTGCAGGCCCTACCTCTAGAGCCTCAGTGGCCGTCTACATGGAACTCGACGGCGAATTCCTTGGGCAGATGCGGCCTACATCGATTTTGTAACTATTTGTTTACAGAGATTCGCTGTCGGCTGTAATCCGCACACAGCACGTTGAAGACAGACCGTTTCACACTATACGCGTGAACACATGAACGGCAGAATTTCCATGACAGCCCGGTACACCCTGGCCCTGTGCGCCTTTGTTGTGTGCTGTGCGGATTCCATCGATCGGGCCGATGCGGCTGGCCCGGTCGCGTATCGGGACTGTGCGCTGGTCTGGAATCCGAATACCGAATCCGATCTGGCTGGCTACCGGGTCCATCTGGGCCGGAGCGCCAACCATCTCACCCAAACGAACGACGCGGGCTTGCGAACCAGCGTTCGATGTTCGGAACTCGGTGTCGCGGCGAACGGGCAGTGGTTCGGCACGGTCACGGCCTACGATCACAGCGGGAATGAAAGCGCACCGGCGCAGGTCGTCCCGTTTGAGATCGTCGGATGGCCGGACCCGGTGCTTCCTGCAGAAATTCTTGAACCGTCCTCAGCTCGCCTCGTGAACACGACGCTGGGGGCGATCCTCGTCTGGAACGATTCCAATGTGCCGTCCGTCTCACACCGGGTTGAAATATCCAGCTCGCTGGTTCCGGCCTGGACCACTGCCGTCGTGCAGCCTCCGGAGGTCCCAATGTTTTCCTATTTTCAGCTCGCCGGCGCAGAGTGGGTCTGTTACAGAGTCCGGGCGGAACGAGGCGCGCTCGTCTCTCAATGGGCCCAGGCCGGAGAGCCGACCGACCGGCAGTTCTGCGCACAACCGTCGCCGCTCCCGTCGATCGAGCGGCCGATTCTCGCGCCGACGATCCTGTACGAACCGGAATCGGTCCGCTTGGCCGCATCCCCTCGCGGCTTCACGCTGTCGTGGGGACGACCCGGTGCCGCGACCGGCCCGTCCTATCGAATTGAAGTCAGCGGGGCGCTCGATCCTCGTTGGACGACGCTGGCGGTCCTCCCGCCCGGTACCAATGAGTTCCGCTACTATCGCGCCATCGACGCTGAGTGGGCCTGCGTGAGGATCAGGGCTGAAGTGGGACGCGCGGTATCTCTGTGGGCGGCGGCGGGAAGTCCGGACGATCGGCAATTCTGCTTCAAGCCTTCCTCTCCCGTCACCGGCAACCCCTAACAACCTGCTCGCAAGGACTCGTCCCGAACCCACGCCCTGAACGGGCCGGGAGGAGCGCGTTACGCTCCTCCCGATGGTGAATAGGGCTGCGTCGGCTTGTCACGACAACGACTAGGCCATCAGCTCGCGGCGCTTCTTCCAGGCCAGGCCGCCGACGCCCATCGCCCCGCTGGCAAACAACAGGAACGCAGCAGGAACCGGCACTGGCGCCGGGGTCAATCCGACCGCCTTGCCCTGCAGGAAGAACGTGGCGTTCCGGTCGTGTCCTCTATGGTGCGACCACTCGTGCTCGCCCTTGAACGCGCCGCGCTCAAAGAGATGATTCCAGGACAGGCTGAACTCCGAGGTCTCCGGGTTGAACAATCCCTTGGCGAGGCCGCCGATGTTCCAGGCATGCACTTCGCTTCCGCGGCTCCAGCCGAAAAACAGCGATGAGAGGTCGACGCTCAGCGACGACCCGTTGATCGTGGCGGAGGGCGCCGGGGCGCCGGTCATGCCGCTGGTAAAGAGCGAATAGGTGGTGTGATGTTTCCTGATCGGATCCACGATCTCCGTCATCGACTGAAACGATCCCATCTTGATGACCCCATCACGGTCGAACAACCGGTCGAGTGTGCGGCCATGCTCGCCGCTCCAATTTACCGCGCCCGAGGTAAATTCCAACTGGCTGACCGAGTGCGCGTGGGCGCGGCCCTCCAGCCCTACGAGCGACATCGCCGCCGTTGCAACCACCGCCACCGTCAATGCGAGTAAACCTTTCATCGCAAACTCCTTTTGTTGTGAGACGAACTCTGTGAGTTCGCCCCGGTGTGAATGTGAAGATGAACCGATGCGCTTCGATTAGTCCGTCATACGTGACATTTGGTAACAAGCCTCGAATAGGAGCATCCCGGCAAACCCATTCTGGGAGCCATGGATAACAGATGTGTAAACTTCTGATCCTGGTTTGATTAACTTTTGATCAAGATTTTGGCATGCGCGCGCACCCTGCCCTGTCACAGACCGGCCAAGCACGATGTGTTCCAGCAGCCCTTCCGCCGGTCGGCATCACAGGGATGCCAGAGTTCCACGCAAAACAGAATATGCGCGGGGGGGGAAATGCTCCCGCTCAGGGCTTATCGTGTCGTGGGAGGAGATGCAAAATCTTGAGAGACGGAAAAAGACACCGGCCCCCGCCACAGGATCACTGCGACGGGGGCCGGGACAAGCGGGCCGATCGTGGCCCGGGAGGCTAGAGGCGGTGCAGGCGGTTGCGGAAGCCCAACATCCCCATCAGGCCACTGCCGAAGATCAGCAGTGCGCCGGGAAGCGGCACCGCCGCGAGCTGGGCAGTGCCTTGGAGGGAAAACGTGCCGGACTGCAAGAACGGAATGTTGTATCCCGTAAAAGACTTGGTCCAGGACACGTTGAAGGCGTTCGTCAGTTCATTGAACGAACCGGTGGAGTTGCCGCCGATGTTCAACGATGCCATTTGCGGGTTCGTGTTAACCCAAGACCAGTCGGTGCTGGTCACCCCGGCAAAGAGTGACTGGAGATCCGCCGTCATGACCGCCCCGGTCGTCTGTGCGGTCGGAGCGGGAAGATTGAGCGCTCCACCGTTGCTCGTGAAGAGAGAAAACGTGAGGTGGGAGAGCGTGATCGGAGTGAAGATGTTCGGCAGAGGCTGGTACTGCCCCATGACCAACTGCCCGTTCTGCGTGAAGGTACCGGACACCGACCCCAACGTACCGAAGTTCAGATTGACCGATCCGCCGGTGATATCGAGCTGCGTGACCGACGCCGCCTGCGCGGAAGCCGGCGCAACCGACAACAGCATCACAACCAGGAGCGCGAGCGCTCCTCCCCATGCCATGAATCGTTGTAACTGTCTCATCGAGGCACATCCTTCCCAGGTGGCTGCCAGGAGTCTCGCTCCTGAACAGCCACACTGCGCGAGTATGAAGGGCTCGATTACCGGCACTCGGGGTGAGCGCCTGCCTTCCAGATGAGCGGCCCCTTGTCCACGTTCTTGCTCACTGCCATTTCCTCATCGGACGCCCAGAAGGCGCCGGTGGGAATAATGCCGATCGTCGCCTGAAGCCCCGCGTTGTCGACGAACGCTTGAGCCAAGGCGTCGATGGCAGCGCCTTCACCGACCACCCGGCGATTCAAGCGCCAGCCGGCCCAATAGGCATACTTGCCGCACTTGAGGTCACGCTTCTCATTGCCGACCAACGCGGCGTCATAGGCCAACCCGCCATCGAGACGGACTACATAGCCCAAACCGGCGTTGGCGCCACCCACATTGAAGCTCACCACCTGATCGGCATCGGCATAGCCGATCGACCGGCGATTGCCCGCCAGACAAGTCAACACACCTGACGTGCTGGAGCTGAACACCGACGTGGCATTGGCCAACAAAGTTTCGGTGGAATTGATCATGACGGTTTCATCGAACGCCGCCTTCGTGCCCGATCCGGCGTTGCGCATGCAGAGAGTGATCGGCGAGGTCGCTTCTAAGGTACCGGGGGCGCCATCGGTCACCGTGCCGTATCCCAACTGCTTCCAGTCCGTAACCTGCTTCGAGAAAATCCGCTCAATCTCCAAGCGGGACAGTCCCGCGATCGGTCCACCCGGAGCACCTGCCACATCCTTCACCACACCCTTGCCCACAAAGAGCGAGAACGGCACAATCGCCGTCACAACGCTGCTGAGGACGCTGTCGTCCAGCGGGCTCACCGTCGTTCCCAAGGGACCGGTCTGGTGAAACGATGCGCCCTGCACATCGGAAGCGCCCATATGCACCGGGAGACTGATCGTATTGGCGTTGTTGCAACCAGTCGTGTTGTTGTACTGCTTGCCATCCGAGACTCTGGCTACCACGTTAGGTCCCGTGCAGCCGGTTGTCAGGGTATGGTCTAAGAACAGCATGTTGGAAGCCGGATTGGCGGCCGGCTGGAGCAGCTTGTTGACGCCGTCGCTGGAACCGGTCGCCGAATAGCGCATGATCACCGGCAGGCCCCCGCGATTGCAGACCCAGGTGATCTTGTTACCGTCCGCGCTGGCGTACCGGTTGGGATAAGTGGCCGGGCTGCCGCCGGCGTCGCACAAATTCAACGGCACGTCTGTCGCAAAGTTACGCCCGGCGGATGAACCGCCGGCATTGAGAACGGTCTGGGCCTCGGCGGTCCCGGCCAGTCCGGCCAGCGCCAGCGCTCCAGCGAGCACCGTCATGTACTGTGTCGTAAACTTCATGGGTCATCTCCTTCAAATAAAATGATGTGCGTCTTGGTTTCGATCCGTACCTTATGCGGCCATCTGGGCAAACTTGCGCCGGGCGATTCCGACGAGCCCGATCAAGCCGCTGCCGAACAACACCACGCCGGCAGGAAGGGGAACCGCGGCGAGATTCGGCCCCGGGTTGCCGATCGTCAACAATCCGCCGGCGGTCAACAACACACGGCCGACTTGGGTAAACGCGCTGGTTTCCACATCGCCGCGCATGATGTTAAGAACCTGATCGAGGTTCCCCTGCATCGCCAGCGGCCAGGCACCTTCAAATTGACCCGATCCGGAGGTGTTCAAATTCTGCGAAAACGACCGGTTCAAGGAATCGGTCTTGCTGATCGTATCCCCGGCAAATAGCGGCTGTGATGACCACACCGCCGAGTTAATGAACTGCGTTCCAAAATCCTTCGTCCCGGTCAGCTGCGCCGGGGTAAACGACGTGGCCGCATGGATCTGTCCGTTTGTCAGACTGGTATCCCAGCCGAACACGGTGTACTTCACCGGACTCCCGCCGACTTGCGCCGCGGCTAATCCCGCAGAGGCGTCAAAGTCGAACGTCGCTCCGGAGCCCAATCTGGTATTGTAGTTTCCCAGATTGTAGAGCGCCTCGGTGCTGTTCCCGTAGATCGCCAACACCAGGTCGCCGTCGCCGAATGTGAACGCCTGGGCCTGTCCCGCGACGGCGGTGGCAATCGCCAACACCGACGCCATTACTGCCCGCTTGATACCTCTAACTTTCATACGACCCCTCCTTGATTGTAAGAATGACCTGTACCGCTGCCCTGCCTTCGATTCCGGAACTGTCCTTGCTCCCATCACCCCCTCTCTCTTCGAGAAGGGCGCGCAAATCTTTTGATAGATTCGCACTGCCGTTTTCTCGTACCCGTGTTACAACCACGTCACCCTCCTATTTGAGGGCCGTTAACAGTGCGTTGAGATGCTGTTGCGGATCGGGCGAAGCCTGACAGGCCATCACGCCTGCACATGAGAGGTTGTACGCGGGTCGGATTACCGCGCGATCAACGAAGCTTGTGGGAGAGGTAAACTTTAGGTGAAGAATGGGATACAGGCGACCGATGAACCACTGCAGGATGTTCAAACAGTCTGTCCAGCAAGGCCGCAGCGAGTGAAGGGCCGAGGCGTACCCTCAGGGGTACGTTGAGGGTCTGAACGATGCGAGAACGCCGCTGGCGGGCTGTTTCAACATCCTGCTATGTCGGCGGAAAGAATTTGACGACAATCGTATGGTCCATCCCCGGCGGAGGCGGACGCACCTCCGTCACCTTGGCCAGCGCATCGAGAGCGGATTGATCGAAGAGGAGACTGCCGGACGAGTTGACGAGGCGGAACTGCAATACACGACCCTGCTCATCGATCACCAATTCGCAGAGCACGGCATATTCCAGATCGTCCGGGAGCGACGCGGGGGCCTGATACTTCGCCTGAATCGATGCCGTCAAAATGTCCGTGTAGCCGGCGAATCGTCCACGGCCTTTCCCGATGGCAAACGGATCGGTGCTCACCGGCGGCGGCCCCGGCGCATCGGACGCCTTGGGTGGCGGAGGCGCGTCGGCCTGCTGAGGAGGTGGAGGAGGCGGCGCTTCCTGTTGTTTCGGCTCCGGCTTGGGCGCCTCTGGTTCCGGCTCAGGTTCCGGTTCCTTTTCAGGCGGAGGCGGCGGCTCTTCTTTCTTGAAGGCATTCAGCTTGTAGACCTTAATGAGGTCCTGCCCCCATTGGGTCTGCGCCACCCAATAGAGCCCGCCTCCGATGCCGACATGCACTAACCCGACGATCAACAGCGTCGTGCCGAGCTTACTCTTCTTTTTTTCAAATCCCTTATAGCCGGCCATGATTCGTCACTCGTGGACTACCGCAGGATGCTCAAACAGTCTGCCGTTCTCACCCGCCCAACCCCGGCGCGCCAAGACGCGCCGCTCCGCGGGCAAGGCCGCAGCAAGCGATGCCCCGAGGCGTACCCTTGCGGTACGTTGAGGGGTTGAGCGATGCGAGAACGAAGCAGGCGGGCAGTTTCAACATCCTGTTAAGGTTCGTTGAATGGTTTCGTCGCAATCGCCAAATCCTCGACCGGAATCCGCTGGAGGATGTCGAGCACCGCGACGACATGTTTATACTCCACGCCGGAATCGCCGCGGAGTACGAGCGGCAACTTGCCGCCTTTGGCAGCTTTCAGATCGCGAATCAACTTTTCCAGTTCCGTGATCTTGACCTTCTCTTCATCCATGTAAATATCGCCGTTCTTTTTCACGGAGAGCGTCGGCGTGGTGGTTTCCATTTCCGTTTCGTGCGGCGTCGATTCCGGCAGCTTGAGCTCGATGCCCTGCACCGCCGCCGTCGTCGTGATGATGAAAATCACGAGCAGCACCCAGGCCAGGTCAAGCAAGGGGGTCATGTTAATATCGGCGACCGCGCCATGACTCTTTCTCGAAAATCGTCTCATGTCTTCCTTTCAGAAATAGGCAAGGCGAGCGCTTCAGTATGTTGAGCCTCTGAGAGACCCGAGCACGCCGCTGGAGGACTTTTTCAGCATCCTGTTAGTGTCCCGTCGCCGCTGAGGAAGGCTCGGCCTCCTGGCGGTGCCCGCCCGGGCGGTAGTCTTCGGGATCTTCCGATTCGGCCGCCGCGCCCTTCTTCTCCTGGAGATAGTCCGTCATGAAGACGGTTTCGAGATGGGCCGCGAAGTTATCGAGTTCCATAGTCAGCGTTTTCGTCTTGGTCACGAGGAAGTTGTAGCAAAAGAGGGATGGGATCGCGACCATCAGGCCCGCGACCGTCGCGATGAGCGCCGAGGCGACGCCCGGAGCCATGGTGGCGAGGGTCGCCGACTGGGCCTTGCCGATGCCGGCGAAGGTATCCATCACGCCCCACACCGTGCCGAGCAATCCGATGAACGGCCCGCCGCTGATAGCCGTCGCCAATACGATCATCCCTGACTCCAGACTGACCGCCGCCTCACCGAGCACGCGCTCCAACGCGATCCGCACGGCGCTCATGCCGTGATGCGGAATCTTGTCCCCCGCATATTTTTCCTGCTGCACCTTCAGTTCTTCGCAGCCGCCGTAGTAGACGTCGTACATTGGTGAGCCCTGCAGTTGTTTGATCGGGCCCTTGCTGAACACGACCAGGGGACCTTTGGACTTCGAATAGTAGCCGAGGAAGAGCCCGTTCCGCTTTTTGGCTTTGGCCAACTGGCGAAACTTGTTGATGATCACCGTCCAGCTGACCAGCGAGAAGAACAGCAGCACGGAGATCGTAATCTTTCCTTCGAGCGTCGCGTGGCTGAGCGCGAACGCCACGCCCCCTGAACTTGTTTCCATCTGCGTCGTCCTTTCCGGTTAGCTGCCAGCTTGTGGCTTCACATCGACCTGAATGATCACGCCGCGTTTCACACGGACAGATTTCGCCAGTTGCGAGGTGGTCGATTTGCCGTCCGATTTCTTCGCTTCCTTGGTTTCTCTCGACTGGCCGGACGATTCCACCGCGCTTTCCTGCACGGCATCCGACTGCTTCACACCCGTCGCGGTCGCGGCCGCAGTCGTGGAGGCCGCACCGGCCGTCCCGCCTCCGCCTAAGGCGACCGGAGGCGTCGCGGCTCCGGCCGGAGCCAATCCCCCGATGACCGGCGGCTGGGGAAGGATCGGCGGACGGGGAAACTTCACAATCCCCTGCACCTCGCCTCCCTGGAAATCGACGACCCGCGCATTGAGCGTCACCGTGCGTCCGCGAATACCGGCCGGCGGAATGATGATGCTGCCCCGTTCGGCCGTCAGGGTAATGTCGCCGAGCTTCGCCTGCTCGATAAACGGCCTCAGCACCGTTTCGTTGAAAATCGGTTCCCGTTCCGCGCGCAACCGGTTGGCCTGTTCATTGATCGCCTTGACGTCGCGGCCGAAGAATCCTTCCCGATTCGCCAGATCGACCAGCGCGTTGATCTCCGGATCGTTGAAAACCGGGAAGACCAGCGGCTGCGGATCTCCGGGATGGAAGGTAAAGATGCCGCTGCCGGGCACTTCAAAAACTTTTTCCTTGAGGAGAGGAGTACCATCGGAATTGAATTTCGGATTCCCCTGGCTGTCCAATTCCGGAACCAGCACTTTGAACAGCGCGCGCTCGTTCTTACTCCCGCTCCCGGCATTGATGTTACCGGCCACCGAGGTGAGACGGATATCGCCGCCGCTAAACGTCGCGATGCGCGACTTGTTCACATCGATATCGCCCTGGGCCCTGATCAGAATCGCCGCCGGATCTTTCACGAGCTGCACCGTGACGGTGCCATCCGGATTCACAACCGGCTCCCGTGCCGCCTGCCCAACCGACCCGCCTTCAATGACTTGAATGCCCGTCGATGCCCCGCTGGCTCCCGCCGATCGTGGGCTATTTTCGCCGATGTTCACCCGGCCGCCGGCGGCCGGAAGATTGATTCCTCCGCGCACCGAGTCCGGAAACTGCAGGGGATAGAGGGCGCTGTTGTCGTAGCCCACGATGTAGGGCTTGGCTTCGTCATACCCATGGATGGAGATACCGGCCCCGTTCCGGCTGACGATGGTCGTCGCCACCATATCGAGCCCGTTGCCGACAGCGATGTCGAGCAACCCGCCGAGATCGCCCGCCTTACTGCGATCCATGCTGATCCCCAGCCCGTCGGCGAGATCCAGCGTTTTTTTCGCGATCACCCGGGCGGTGCCGGGACCGGAGAACGCCAACTCGCCATTGCCCGCGTTTCCTTTATTCATCACGATATCCTGCGCTTTGATGGTCGCGGCCACCTTAGGGGACGTCACCGTCACGGTGGCATCCCTGATCACCACGTTCACGAGATTGGCCGGATCGACGGGTTCCTGTTTGTTCCAGGGCCTGATCTCGACCAGGCCGCTCGCCGGATTGACCGCCCGAATCAAGACCACGTCGGCATCGGTGATCGGCCGCAACCGGTTTGTGTTTGGATCGAGAAACAGCGGCACATGTTCGGTGAGCGTCTGCGTCTGGGTACCCAGATCTGGCAGGTAGATCCTGGCGCTGACCTGTTCGATCCGGTTGCCTGCTTCTATCGTAACTTCTTTATGGAACGGCCGGCTCACCAGATCAAGGAACAACTTACTGATGTTGCCCAGCTCCGCAACGAAGCTCACCGGCGCGAGCGCGGTCAGGTTCTCTGCCGCCACGGGACGGTTGTTACTCACGAGTGATGCGACCGTTCCGAGGTCCGAGTTGTTTGCCAGAGTCCCAGGATCAACTTGAAGCAATTTGACGGCCGGTGGATTCCCCTCCCCGTCCCGAAATGCATATTCTGGAAACACACTGGGAGGCGCTGTGTCACTTGTTGGCCGGGGAGGCAATATGTCACTCCCTGGCTTATTTGCGAGGAAGGGCCACAAATCGGGACGCTGGGGAATCGTCCGCTGATCGACGGCGACCCACTGTCCTCCCGCCAGCCCCCCGTAGCCCACATAGAGCCAGATGAAATTGGAATCGAGCTGTCGCCCGAATTTCGGAACGCCTTGGATATCCTGCTTCGCGAAGAACTTCACCGATCCTGTCGGCGAGGGGAGAAAAGTCAGGTTCGATCGGATCTGAATACTGCCCTTCTCAGCCCTAGCCTCGAAGGACGCGGGCAGCAGGGCACTCAACACGTCGGACGGCGAGCTTTGACGCCCGGCATCGCGATTATTGGTATTGATGAGAACATGCCCGTCACGCGACACGATTGTCGCTTTGTTGCGCTCCAATCCGACCGCGAACGCCAGCTCGCGGGGCGCGCCTGTCGACAGATCAAACCCGCCGACGAGTCCCGCATCACGGATGCGCTGAAGATAGACATTGCCTCCGGCGGTGACAGTGAGGTTACCATTGGAGAGCGCAAAGTCGGCGTACTGTCTGGACGATTCCGCGAGCGTCGTGGTCTGCGGCAGGCCATTCGATCCCAGCGGCAGATTGGTCTCGCCGATCACCCCGCCGACGGTAACGGTATGCTGCGGCAGCGGCCCGGTGCTGTCGAGATTGCGCAGGACGAATCCCGGCCCGCTCTTTAGCCCGTTGGGCGACCCACCCAGAAAATTCCTGGCCACATCGAGGACTAACTTTCCTGCTCCCTCGATGCTGATGCCCTGTACACTAAAAAGACCCAGCGGGCCTCCGGTTTCATCGACCGCCGTCCCGGCAATGAGGTCCCTACCTGTCTTGATCGACACTCCACCACCACCGCTCGCTTGCACGACCGAGAGCGCGCCGCTGGCCGGATCGTCCAAGCGGACATCCCCGGTCTTCGCATTGAGCGTGATGCTGCCGCCATGCGCCGTCGCCAAAGTGGATCCGGCAAATCCGGTGAACAGAATGTGGCGCTCGGCGGTGCCCGCGATGTTCCAGAGCGCCGGCGGCCCGACAGGATTGTTGAACAAGGTGAGGTTGTCGAAGAGCAGATCGCGCCCCGCCTCGAATCGAATGGTGCCCCCACCCGCCGGAGGTTGCACCAGATTCATGTCGAACATGCCGGTGACGCGGAGGTCTTCTCCGAGTAACGGATTACCCCCTGGATCCTTCGGCGAGGTAAAGAGAATGTCCTGAAAATTTGTGGCGGCAAACCCCGTAAGATCGACCTCAACCGGATCGATGAGGAGCCGCCCACCCCGGTAACCCGCCGCCGCGGTCGCGACAAAGCGGCCGCCCAAAGACACGTTCTTACCGCTGAGTTCGACGAACCCGCCGTGCCCACCAGCCGCGCCTCCCGACACATCCAGCGTGGCGCCCTTCTCGAATCTCGCCGTGCCCTTGGTCTTATCGGCAATCGCGAGAATCGTTCCGCCATCGGCTGGTCCGTCGCCGCTCCCTTTCGCAATCGTCTGACTTCCGGACTTCAACGTGAGGGTCTCGCTCGCAAAGAGTTCGATCTTCCCGTTCCGCTCCCGCACGCTGTTCGCCTGGACGAGGCCTTCCTGATTCACGACCCGGCCGGCTAACGTGATCTGGCCGCCGTCCGCAATCAAGTCCTTCAGGTTCACGGCGTAGCCGATGGGCGCGGAAATTTCGGCGAGGAATCCCTGCCCGTCCGGCCGATTGGACAGATAGGCCTTGGCTCCGGCCGCCAACACGATGCTGCCCCCCGCGGTCGTAATGACCCCGCTGTTCTCGACGTTGGGCGCCAGCAAATACACTCCGTCGTAAGCGCCGTGGATCCGCCCCATGTTTTTCACCGGTCCTTCGATTCCGGCGCCCTCGAACGAATAGAAGCCCCGCATGAAGTTTTCATTGGTCAGATTGAGCGAGGATGCGATGAGCCCTCCGACATTCACCTGCGCATTGGGTCCGAAGACAACGCCGTTCGGGTTCAGCAGGATGACGGTGCCGTTGGCGTTCAGGGTGCCGAAAATCTGGCTGGGGTTGTGATCGAAAATGCGGTTCAACGCGATGGCATTGACGTTCGGCTGGATGAACTGGGTCACTTCGTTGGGTGCGATGTTGAATTGTTGCCAGTTGATGATGGCCCGCTGGGAAGCCTGGGCGATCGTCACATGCGAGGTACCGATCCCCGACACGGTGGCCTGTCCCCCGACGACGGTCGGCCCGGCGGGATTGGCGAGCAGCAGGGGCACGGCAAGCATCTGAGCCGCGTAGGCCACGACGACCGCCAGGGCCGTGAGCGATGACTGATTCCTGCTCTTCATGGACAACCTCACAATTCCTAGAACGCCAATCCGACGGAGAAATGGATGAAGGTATCGCCGCGCTTTGTGTTGAGCGTCTGCCGCAGCGCGAACCCTTCGTCGATCATGAGCTGGCCCACATCCTTGGGAAACTTGACCCGCAAACCGCCGCCGACACCTTCGAGCCGGAATTGCGCCGCCTGGCCGGCCGGCGCCTGGAGTACCCAGAGTTGGGCCACATCGTAAAACGCCGCAGCTTTCACCCGGACCGTATAGTCGGAACTCTTGCGGCGCTGCCAGATGCGATCGATGGGAATCGAGAACAGTTCAGGAGTTGTCAGTTCAGCCCGCCCGCGGACGCCGTGATCGCCGATGGCCTCATAGGTGAGGTAGCCGCGCACGGTGTCCATGCCGCCGGCGAACATTTGTTCAGCCGGAATCAACGGCTGGCTGGCCCACTGCCCGTCAGCATGGAGGGATAGCGTGAAGTCTCCCGGCAAATTCTGCATGCGATCGAGCGCCGCCTGGAGCACTGCAAACGTGCCGGTCGATCCCCGGCGGTTGCCGGGTTTGTTAAAGGGATCGTTCGGATCTCCGGCGAAATCTTCTTTCCTGCCCCCCGGGATCAACCCGGCCACATACCCTTTTGCCGAGAGCGACGCCTTGGTCAAACCCTGTCCATAGGGGAAATAGCCCGCGTAGCCGAGAAACGCGGGAGTGTACTGAACCTCACTCAGCACCACGGCTGTCGCCCCGCCTCCGAAAAACGCCTCCGTTTTTTCCAGCCGTTTGTAATCAAATCCCATCGAGAGTTGATGAGTATTCCGGCCTCCGGAAAAGAGCGGCATGATAAAGCGACCACCAGCGATGGTCGCATTACCGGCAAAAGAGACGTCGCCACCGCCGCCGAGCGCGATCCCGGATCCCGCCAGCACTGACTTGCTCTGGGACTTCGAGGCATAGACGGCCAGGAGATGATCCGGCCAGCTCACCGGATAGACGAAACTCATGCCGTAATTCTGCACGGCCCCCCAATCTGTCGGCGTCTGCACCGTATTCACCGTGAGAATTTCGTCTCCGCCGAAGACATTCGTGTGCTGGATCTCCGCAATCAGGCGGTTGGCCGGCGTGGTAATGGGCCCCCTGTTATCGGCCTCCAGTTTTCCGTGCACCGGCAGTCGATCGGTTGTCTTGAGTTCGAGATTCACGGTGCCCGGCTCGGTCCCCGGTTTGAGCACCGGCGCGACTTTCAAATCGGGATTCCCGTTGAGCGCGGTCAGCTCTTTGACGAAGGTCGGTTCATACAACAACGCGCCCGGCTGCACGGAGGGCAGCTTCCCGCGAATGTTCGACCATTCGTAATGTTCGTTGCCTGTCACCGTGATTTCCATGAGCCGGCTTTCCAGCACCTGCAAACGCACCACCCCGTTCTCGATCGTCTGCTCCGGCAGATTCACCAGCACAGTGAGATACCCGGCGTCGTGATACAGCTTCTCCAACTCGACACGCGCTTTCTCCACATCCGCAATCTGCTTCTCACCGCCTTTGTGGCGATCGAGCAGATTGTCGATCTTTACCTGGTCCAGAATCGTATTCCCCTCGACGAGAAAGGTGGTGATGGCAAATCGCACGCCCTGATCGATCGCAGGACTCGCGTCAGGCATCGTCTCGGCGCGAGGAGACTGTGGCTCGCGGCGCGTCGGCGCATCGGCAGTTGCCGTCGACGGCGGCTGCCGCGACGCCCCCGACGAATCCTTCAGCGCACCCGCTTGCGCAGAGCTCCCCGATGGTTTGCGATTGTCACGCGCATCACTGACACTGTTCCCCGCGCTGCCCCACATCAGCACCCCGATCACAAGCAACCCCACCCTCTTCATGTGACATCGCTTTCCCCGAAGCCTGCACGCTCCCGTGATACCTTTCCGTCGTCGCATACCTTCCCGGCCATCTGATCCATTGCCCACATTTCTCCGATGAGGGCCCGCGCCCTGACGAATCCTCTGGTTCGGGGTCTTCGCCGTCTTAATCGAATCGTAATGGAGCTAGAGGTACCGGCGGGATGTTACGGAATTGTTATCGAGTAATTGGTGGGTTGTTAATTCATCTCGCGGGAGCCCTCAACCCCTTGTGAGCCCGACCGGCGCAGACTAGGATGCGCTCATCATTTTTTCGGCGAGGCTCGGACAATCGGACAATATGAACACACAGTGGCTCACTCCCAAGCGGATCGTCGTCGCCGTCTACCTCTGCCTGTGCGCCTCCGTGGTCGCCCACTCGGCGAACGCCCTGGTCGCCGACGCGCTCTATCTGCCGCCGGATCGTTCCCCTTCCTCCGTCCCGGTGTCAGGCGCCTCCACCAACCCTGATCCCGCAGACACGCCTCAACAATCGGTCAAGGTGATTCTTCAGAGCGGACTCTTCCTCCTTCCACCCGGCGCGAGCATGGAGTCAGGCGGCGGCGCTCCGCCGCCGCCGCCGCCCCCGCCGCTCGATGTTGCCAGGAAAGTCTCATTGTCCGGAACCGTGCGGGGCGCGCAACGCGGTATGATGGCGATCCTCGAAGACCTGGCCTCCAAGAAGCAGAGTCTGTACCGCCTGGGCGAGGCCGTTCCGAACGTGGGAGAACTTGCGGCGGTTGAAAAAGACCGGGTGCTGTTTCGAGAAGGGGATCGCGAAGAATGGCTGGAGCTGGGCGCTGCCCATACCAGTCATGGGGTTGCGCCCGGAACCGTGATTCCACCGCCGATCCCGACGCCGGCTATCCCTCAGCGGCGTGTACTGGATCGCCGCGAAATCGACGCCGCCCTGTCCGACACGACCCGCCTCCTCACGCAGGCACATGCAGTGCCCTACCTCACGGACGGAAAGCTGGACGGGTTCCGTCTCTACAACGTGATGCCGCTGGGGTTCTTCGACAAGATCGGCCTGCAAACCAACGATGTGCTGCAACGCATCAACGGCGTGGAGCTGCGCGATCCCGGCATGCTGCTGTCGCTCTTTCAGCAACTGCGGAACGAGCGGACCATTCGCGTCGATCTCGTCCGCAACACCCAGCGACAGACGTTGACCTACGACATCCGCTAGACCGTTCCCATTGCCCTCCACTCGACTTTTCTTTTCGCTCCTGCAGACCGGCAAGCCGATACAGGGTCAATTTAACGGGAACTTAATCTCACCGTAATGGCATCGTCACGGGTTGCAGATTATTGTGCGCCCGAATCATTGCTTCATTGTTCAGCCAGGAGTTCCCAATGACCAGCGCTGTCCGCACAATTCTCTGTATCGGTATGATGACCCTATCCAGTCTCTTCGGCCTCACGCTGACACCTGTCGACAACGCCCACGCCGAGTGGTACGTGGCCGGATACGGCGGCATCAGCGCTCCCCAATCCTTGAAGAACGTCGCGATGGATGCCTACGGGCTGACGCAGGACCGCGCACAGTTCTCCGGCGCGTTCGACAATCCCTCTTCCGGATCCGTGACGCAGTCTTTTCGCACCTCGGACATCAACCTCAAACAATCGCCCATTTTCGGCGGGAAAACGGGCTATTTTTTCGCGGATGAAGGATTGCGCTGGCTCGGCGTCGAAATCGAGGCCTTTACTTCTCAGCCCACCATCAAACGGCAGACGCTCTCAACCACACACGATGTGACGTTTCTCCCAAATAACCCGGACTTCACCGCTTTCTGCACCCCGGGCCAAACCTGTCAGGTTCAGCGACGCTTCAACGGCACATTGGCGCTCCAGGAGAACTCCCTGCAGCTGATTACCCTGGCCTTTAACGTGGTCGCGCGTTATCCGGGAGAAGTCTTCCAACCCTATGTTGGGGTCGGCGTCGGTGGTTTTTATTTTAAGGGGAGCGACCGATTTAACGGACGCCAGATCGTCCCCGGACTCAACCTCCAGGCCGGAGTGAAGATCTTAGTCACCGAGGAATGGGGGTTCTTTGTTGAAGGGAAGTATAATCGCGCGACCCTGACGAACTTCGACCCGGGCTTTGGCCTCAGTGCCGAATATAGCGCCTTCAACGCCGTCGCCGGATTGGCGTTTCATTTCTGACTCGAACATTCTCCCGCTCAACGTCGCTGCCTCACGTTTCATCTGTTCAACAACCTCACCGGCGCCGCCGCTGGATAGCAGTTAGGAAGTGGCTGGTTGTCCATTTAGTTGTCCACGCTCACCACGGCAGAAAGACACCAGCAGTTTCAGCTCTTTACAAGGAGCAACCATGTCCTGAAAAGGCTGGTGTCGACAGTTCGATTCTGTCCCTCGGCACCATATTCCCCTTCAGAAGCTTACTGAAATTCCACTTCTTACCGCCCACTCAAAAAGCCTCGTTTTTAGCATTTCTTAACTCGTTTCGCCCGCTTGGTTATCCAAGCCGACACCGTTCTCGACAAGCGCTGAACGGACTTTCAGGCCTTTCCCTGCGAAGGAAGGCTCCGACTCAATCGGCGCTTAATATTCGCGATCCGCTGGCATGGGCTTCTAGCGATTGCCAGCTACCCCTACATCAGCGAAACACTATCCAAGAATTTCGGCAGCACCCTGATATTTGATCACTTCCCCCTCATGGGATTTCAAATCTTTACGGGGAGCACTGCCGGACATGAATATTTAGACACCGCGGTGACGACGCTGCCCGGCAAAACATTGCAGCTGCGATCGAACGGCCGGAAGATTCCATCAAGCACAGCGA
>JACOEJ010000112.1 GCA_024998645.1 Nitrospira sp. | reverse complement strand
CTGGCGGCTTACGTTCGTCTGGCCCAAAAGGCCGGCAAGATCTGGCGGGAGCACGGGGCGCTGGAATACCGCGAGTGCGCCGGCGATGATCTCACCGTCAAGATGGGAGTGCCCTTCCCTCGCCTGGCTAAGGCGAAACCCGGCGAGACAGTGGTGTTCTCCTGGATCGTGTACAAGTCACGCGGACATCGCGATCGGGTCAATGCCAAGGTGATGAAGGACCCGCGCATCACGGGCATGTGCGATCCGAAATCGATGCCGTTCGACTGCAAGCGCATGGCGTACGGCGGATTCAAGGTATTGGTTGACGCCTAGGGTTTCCCCTTCGACGGGCGGGAAGACCCGAGAGCGCACCTTGATCTTGTCGCTGACAATGCGCATAGTTTTTGAATAACGACTTACCACTCACCTCAGAAGGAGGCCGATATGCGTTCACCGTTCATTCCCCTCACCTGCCTGGCTCTTGCCTTGATTGCAACTCCGGTCATGGCGAAGGAAAAGAAACACGAGAAACCGATGGACCAGCAGGCGATGATGGAACTCTGGCAGAAGCTGGCCCAGCCCGGTGAACCCCATAAACTGTTTGCCGGACTGGCCGGCAGCTGGACGACCACAACCAAAGAGTGGATGGAACCGGGCAAGCCGCCCACAGAATCGACCGGCACCGCGGATATGAAGATGCTGCTCGACGGACGCTTTCTCTACCAGGAATACAACAGCCAGATGATGGGCCAACCCTTTTCCGGTATTGGCATCGATGGCTACGACAATGTGACGAAGAAGTACGTCACGGCCTGGATCGACACGATGGGAACCGGGATCTTCATGATGGAAGGCACGGCCAATGCCGACGGCAAGACCATCACTCTGAAGGGCTCACACCCAGAACCGGGCGGCGGGAAAATGTCGCATCGGGCCGTCTGGAAGATTCAGGACGCCAACAACCAGACATTTGAGATGTACGGAACGCACGGCCACGGCGGCAAGGAAATGAAGTTTCTGGAGATCCTGTATACGCGGAAACCGTGATGATGCAGCATTGAAATAGATCGGGCAACATGCTTGACTAGATGCTCAACACCATCACCTAAGGAGGCTTCTCATGCAACGGACCATCGGCATGTTGGCAGCGGTCTTGCTCCTGACTTCGCTCAGCGGCTGCAGTTACCTTTTCTATCCCCGCGCCGGGGACTACGCAACGCAGGCCAAAGGCGCCAGCGGCGTCGACACGCTGATCAATCTGACGACGATGATGGAGGCCACCGCGGCCAAGGCGAAGGGCGGCAAAGGGAAGGACAACGCGCTGGACGATTATCATAACCAGCTCCACGCCCTGCTGGACTCGTTTTGCGACGTGACCAAAGAGCAATCCAAGACGCCCGCCTATGATCTGGCGGTGACGCACAAGAAGGAATTGACCGCCATCTTCTGGCGGCTGTGGAAATTCAAAGACGATCAACCGCAGCGCGACCAGCATCTGGATCTTTCGATAACAGAGTTGAAAGAACTGCGGGAGACGCTGCAAACCTTGAAATAATGATCGGACGGAGGCCGGATATGACTGTGACACAGACTGACAAGGGTGCCATCACCCTGTTGATCGGAACCAGAAAGGGCGCTTTCACCCTCAAGAGCGATGTGAGCCGACGAACCTGGAAGCTCTCGGCGCCGGCCTTCCTGGGCCACATCATCCACCACGTCGTCGCCGATCCGCGCGACCGGCGCACCGTGCTCATGGCGGCCAGCACGGGCCATCTCGGCCCGACGATTTACCGGTCGACCGACCGCGGCAAGACCTGGAAAGAAGCCGCCGCGCCGCCGGCCTTTCGAAAAGTGCCGGAAGGCGAAAAAGGCCGCTCCGTCGGCCATGTCTTCTGGCTGACACCCTGCCATGCGAACGAGCCGAACGTGTGGTACGCCGGCACCTCGCCCCAGGGCCTCTTCCGTTCGGAGGACGGCGGCGCGACCTGGAAACCGTTCTCCTACATCAACGACGACCCGCAGTACATCGAATGGATGGGCTCGGTCCAGGACGGCACACCGGACGGGCCGAAACTGCACTCCATCATCGTGGACCCGCGCGATCCCCGGCATCTCTACTTCGGCATGTCCGGCGGCGGCGTGCACGAATCGACGGACGGCGGGAAGACCTTCGTGCCTCTCATCAAGGGCATGGAAACGGTCGAGGGCTTCGAGGCCTCCGTCGTGACCTATCACGACCCCCATTGCCTGCGGCAGTGCCCGAGCAATCCGGGCCGGCTCTACCAACAGAACCACTGCGGCATCTATCGCATCGACCGGCCCTCCAACGAGTGGGTGCGGATCGGGAAGAACATGCCGAAGAAAGTCGGCGACGCCGGGTTTCCGATGGTCGTGCATCCGCGCAACGCCGACGTCGCCTGGGTCTTCCCGATGGACGCCGCCACAGTGTGGCCGCGCGTGAGCCCCGGCGGCAAACCGGCCGCCTATGTGACCCGCAATGGCGGGAAAAGCTGGACCAGACAGGACAAGGGGTTTCCGCGCTCGAATGCCTGGTGGACCGTGAAACGCCAGGCCATGACGCGCGACGCCCATGCAACGGTCGGCCTCTACGTCGGCACGACGCAGGGCGAGATCTGGGCCAGCCGCAACGACGGCGCGAGTTGGACCTGCATCGCCCGGCATCTGCCGGAGATTTATTCCGTGGAAGCGGCCTCGTTCTGACCATGACGGTGCATATTCCCAGCGCGCTGCGTTCCTACACCGCGCAGCAGGGCGACATCGAGATCGACGCGGCGACCGTCGCCGACGCCCTGACGCAACTGGACGGCCGGTTCCCCGGTCTCCGGTTTCGCATTGTCACGGAGCAGGATACCGTCAGGCCGCACATTCGATTGTTCGTGAACGAGCAGCAAGCGTTCGATTTGCAGACCCCGCTCCGGCGCGACGACGAACTCTACATTGTCCTCGCGCTCAGCGGCGGCTAGACGCAGACGCGTCAATCGCACAAAGGAGACTCATGACCGCTCAACCGACCCCGCAGCAGATCGTCGAAGGACAGAAGCAGGATTGGAACCGTGTCGCCGGCGGCTGGGAGAAATGGGATCGCCTCTTCGACGAACAGATGGCATTTCTGAACCATCGGCTCGTCGCCGACGCCCGCCTGCACGCAGGCATGAACGTGCTCGATCTCGGCTCCGGCACCGGCTACCCCGCCCTGCTGGGCGCGCAAACCGTCGGAGCGACCGGCAGCGTCGTCGGCATGGATCTCGCCGAGCACATGCTCGCAGCCGCGGGCCGAAAAGCCAAACGCCTCGGTCTGACCAATGTCATATTCAGAACCGGCGACGTAACGAGTCTCCCCTTTGAGCCCAACTCTTTCGACGCCGTCACCAGTCGTTTCTGTCTGATGTTTCTCCCGGAGATTCCGAAGGCCGCTTCAGAAATTGCACGGGTGCTGAAACCCGGAAGCTGGGTGGCGGCGGCCGTCTGGTCCGCGCCGGAGAAAAATCCCTCGATCGGGCTCTCGATGGCCGCCATCAAACAAGTCATCGAACTGCCGCCACCGAATCCAACCGCACCGGGCATCTTTCGATTAGCCAAACCGGGCGAGCTAGCAGGCTTATTCCAACAAGCCGGACTAGTCGATGCAACGGATCAGGAGTTCCTGGCGGAATGGTTTTATGCGTCCGCTGACGAGTACTACACCAGCCTGATGGAGATCGCCGCGCCGGTCCAGAATCTCATGGCCAAGCTGACCGAGTCGCAGCGGCAAGATGTGAAACAGCGTATCATCCAGGCCGCGTCCGATTACACACGCGCCGGCCGGATCATCTTCCCGATGGCAGTGCGCATAGTGACGGCCCGCAAACCGGTCTAGAACCAGTCTAGAACCGCTCTCACAATCTCCTCCCCTTTGTAAGGGGAGGCTGGGAGGGGTAGAGTCTCCGCCTTCCGGCTTCTACACAGTCGTCCGACCATAGCCCTGGTAGCCGGCTAGCGCTTCGACCTCCCCTACCCCTCCTTACGAAGGAGGGGGCAGATAGAGCGTTAAGATACCGGAAGCAGAATTTTGAGGTAGGGTCTAGATGGCCAAGGCGGATGGCTTCAAGGATTTCGTCCTAGACCAGCTGGCTGATCTTCGTGGCCTGACCTGTCGCGCCATGTTCGGCGGCTATGGGCTCCGCTATCGCGAGACCTTCTTCGGGATCATTCACAAAGGGCGGCTGTATTTCAAAGTCACGCCGGAGACCGTCGAATCCTACTGGGCCATGGGAACGAAACCCTTCCGCGTGACTTCCACGATGACGCTCAAAACCTACTACGAAGTCCCTGCCGACATTTTTGAGGATGCCGCTCAATTGGCTGAGTGGGCTGAGACCGCCAGCACCGCTCAGCGCCTCAAACCGGCACGGCGGCGCGTCGCTTCCAAAACACGCAAATCCAAAACCTCCCGGATCGCCCGCGCGCGTTCTTAGCCAGCGGATCGGACGAGCCCATAGCAGCCGATTAGATTGAGACTTATAATGGTCCCCATGTCAGTCGGCCTCAACTCAAGACTCCCCACTTCGTCTATCGGCCAGACCCACCTGGTTTGCCGAGCGCTGTTCATGACAGCCTGCTCGCTCCTCTTACTCGGCCACGCATCATTCGGAGCGGAGCCATCGCCTGCCCCCCTACTTTGGCGTACAGTTCCGACCGTTAGTCCATCCGATCAACCCCTGCCGCCAAAGAAACCTTCGATTCTCCGCGAGCGAGACATCGCGTTCGACGAGGCCCTGGTGAAAACACTGAAAGACGCCGCAGCCAGGCCGCTTCAGCCGATTGCCGTCGAACTCTTTGACGCGGGACGATACGAGCTGGATGTGATCTCCACCCTTGCACGCATCAATGACACGAGTTTCATCCGAGGGCAGCTGAAGCCGCCGGACTCTGGCGAGTTTTCTCTCGTGCTCAACGGAGGGACGGTCACAGGCACCGTGCACCTCGGCCGGCGCGTCTTCAAAATCGAGCCGCTCGGCAACGGGCGACATCGCCTGATCGAGATCGATCCGGAGCAAGAATCGAAAGAGTAACGAGCGCGGGCCCCCTATGCTGGCATGGCCAAGCACAGCACTTCTTCTGGCCGATGCGGTCCTCTTCATACACCTCGCTTTTCTCCTGTTCGTCCTATTCGGCGGACTGCTGGCGGTGAAGTGGCGGAGCACGATCTGGCTCCATCTGCCCGCCGCAGCCTGGGGAGCCTTCATCGAGTTCAGCGGCTGGATCTGCCCCCTGACGCCATTGGAGAATTGGCTGCGCGAACAAAGCGGGGCAGCAGCCTACGAAGGAGATTTCCTCGGTCATTACCTGATTGCCCTTCTCTATCCGAACAACCTCACTCGTCCCGCGCAGTTGATGCTCGGGCTCTTCGTGATCGCCATGAACACGGCGATCTACCTGTGGCTCTGGCAAAGAAATAGGCTGCACCGGTCCCATCCCTGACGCATGAAGAGAAAGAGGCAGGTAGGAATCTACGAACCTCACCGGTGTTTGGATGCATCGGCCACCCGGCGCATCCAGCATTTCTCATCCTGCACAGATTTCTGCATCCAACGTTTCGTCCCACACATCCGACGCGTGAGGCCCCTCGTAGGATTGGACAACAGACCACGACACTCGTCACTCAATTATTCCAACTAGGGAGGGGACCTATCATGAGACAACCCATCGCATCCTATCTTGCCATCGGCGGATTATTATTGACGCTGGGTGGCTGTAACACCGTGGAACCATCGGGCGGCAAGATGATGACGGACAAGTCGCTGTACGACCGGCTGGGAGGAAAACCGGCGATCACCGCCGTCGTCGAAGATTTCGTCGGACGGGTCGCCGCCGATAGCCGCATCAACGGCAAATTCGCCACCGCCAATATTCCCCGCCTCAAGATGCTGCTGGTCGATCAGATCTGCCAAGCCTCCGGCGGCCCCTGCACCTACACCGGCCGTGACATGAAGACCACCCACGCCAGCATGGGGATCAGCGGCGATGACTTCGACTCGCTGGTCGGCGATCTGGTTGCCACACTCAACAAATTCAAAGTCGGTGATCGCGAGAAAAACGAGCTGCTTGGAGCGCTCGGTCCGATGAAGAAAGACATCGTCACGTCGCCGACAGCCATGACCGGCCCGG
>JACOEJ010000009.1 GCA_024998645.1 Nitrospira sp. | reverse complement strand
GCCAGGTGAACCAGGGATCGTTCATGACCAGTTGCAGCAACTGGCCGGTCGAATCCACACGGCCATAGATCCGCTCGAACGTGAGCTGTTCCGCCACGATCAGGGCCTTGTGGAGCCCCAACAGCCCATGCCGAACATCGGTCAGGGTTTGGCGGAGTGGATTGGTTTTTTGGATAGTGGACTGCTGCGATGAAGTAGCCATAGGAGAATTCTACCAGGGTTTTTAAATTTTGCAGGCCGTCGATCCCCGTGATGTCTTTCTTGGCCTGGCTACATTATCGGCAGGTCGCTTTCTACACTGTAGCGTTCCAGAATCTTGTTATCGGCCGAATCGACCGCCTCCATTGGACGGGGTGTGGCCGTTTGGAGAAGGGGCAGGTGATAAGGCACGATTCGGATTAAACGGGAGCACCGGAGCCGGTGTCAGGTTATTCGGCGGCAGGGGAGTGCCGAACGAGGAGCGGTTTCCGCTCTCAGTCTCGCCGTGCGGTCGTAAGCCTATCGGGCTTTCAGTCCCTGGTTTGGTGACGATGGTCTGATTACCATGCGGATCGGAATAGATGCCGATGTTGTCGCCGAGGTGGGAGAGACGACCGCTGGTGCCGTCATGATTCTGAATAATGCGACTCTCGGCCAAGCCGGTCACGGCAGACAATGCCAGGCATGTCATTGTGATTGAGAGCGATCTGAGTAGCAGCTTCATTGCCTTCGCGCATCCCTCACTACGAGTTACTCTACTCTCCGGCCGAGTATTTTTCCTGGTTCTTACCCGAGCAGAGGGGGTGAGTTAATCAGAAATGCGGGTCCCGTAAAACGTAAACAGTTCTCCGGCCAGATGCCCCATCTCTTCCGGATCTGTCTGCCGCTTGCGGCGGATGTAGTCGTTCAGGATGCGTCCGTCTGCCGTCTTGTGCACGTGGGGGAGGGCCAGATTCATGCGGTAGCGTTCGACGGCTTCCGCGACGCGGCTGATAAACACCACGGTGCCGTCTGATTCGATCCGCTCGACCACGCCGACGTGGGTCAGCGGATCATTCAACCTGCCGTCGCCGTTGAAGTCCCAGGTGTTGTCGAAGAAGACGAGATCACCGGGCTGCACCATCGGCCCCTGGTGGAGCCGTCCGTGCTGACGCATGTGGTTATAAATCAGCCGAACTCCGTTTGCCCGTCGATCCGTGGTGCTGCTGTTATACAGATCGATGCCATGTTCGAGGTAGATGGCACGGGTGACACCGGCGCAGTCATAGGCGACGCGTCTTCCGTTGCTCTCGATCAGTCTGGCGCCGAGGAGCTTGGTGGCGGTGTGGACGATTCCGGTTCTGGTGGCGGTGGCGGAGGGCGATTTCTGGACCGGCGTGACTTCGAAGCGGGACGCGGGTACGCGTGCCACCGGTGTGCCGGCGCAGCCGACGAGAGTCAGGATGACCACCGTGGTGCCAATCAGCGCGAGGCGTTGCGGCTTAGCGGACATTGACGAACCGGCCCTGTGCCGTCTCCCTGAGTTGGTCGATATCTTCCCGGCGTGTCACCGATAGCGGGATGGTATGCGTCAATTCCTCGATCAGTAAATCGGTCGTGAGCGGCGTCCTTTGGTGAAGCGCGCGATAGAGAGCCGCGACGACGGCCTGTTCGATCTCCGAGCCGCTGAAGCCGTCGCTGGCGCTGACGATTTTTACCAGATCGAACCGCTGGCTGTCCTGTTTGCGGAGTCCCAGGTGAATGTTCCAGATGGCCTCTCGTTCACCGTCATCCGGCAGATCGACGAAGAAGATTTCATCGAACCGGCCTTTGCGGAGGAGTTCCGGCGGCAGCAGCGAGAGATTATTGGCGGTCGCGATGACGAACACTTCCTGCTTCTTTTCCTGCAACCAGGTGAGGAACGCGCCGAAGAGCCGGCGACTCAAGCCCGCGTCGGCATCGCCGCTCCCGCCGCCTGCTGCCATGGCCTTCTCGATTTCATCGATCCAGAGTACGATGGGCGAGAGTGATTCGGCCGTCTCGATCGCCTTGCGGAAATTCTTTTCCGATTCCCCGACGAACTTGTCGAACAGCCGGCCGGCATCCAGCTTGAGCAGCGGGAGTTGCCACTCCCGCGCGATGGCCTTGGCCGCGAGCGATTTTCCGCAGCCCGGCACACCGACCAGCATGATGCCGCGCGGCGGTGTCAGGTTGAGCGCTTTGGCCTCGGCGGTGAATCCGACCTTCGCGCGCTCCAGCCAGGACTTCAAATTCGTAAATCCGCCCAGCTCAAACCGGTTGTCTTCCAGCGGATAGTATTCCAGCAGCCCGCCGTCTTTGATCGCCTGGACTTTGCGTTTCAAAATCTTCTGCACATCATCGGCGGACAGCGTGCCGTCTTCGACGACGCATTGCGTGACGACCTGTCTGGCTTGATGCAGCGTCAGTCCCTGCAGCGCGCGAAGGATGGCGTCGCGTTCCTGAGTCGAAAGGCCTGCATCGGCCGGCGTGGTTTCCGTGAGAGAGCCGAGGATGCTCTGCGCCATGGTTGTGGCACGTGGACGACGAGGTGCTGTTCTGGTCCCGAGCGAGGAAAGGACGCTGTGAAGCATGGACTGCAGTTCGGTGCGATCCGGCAATTGGAGGTCAAGGCGGACGGCAACGGTCTCGAGGTCAGGCGGCAGGACGATAGGATGTCCGGTGAGGATGCAGGTGGCTCTGGTGCGATTATAGACCGCCGATACCTCCCGCAGTTGTCGGGCAACGGCGGCGTCCTGTAGATGCGGCGCAAGATCCTTGAGCCAGAAGACCGCTTCGACCGTCAGCCCGTTCAGGTGTTGAAGCAGCGCCAGGGGAGTCGCCGTCATCTTGCTGAGCGTGGGACCGTCGTCGGCGCGGGTGAGGCCCTTTGTGATGGACCATTCGAACAGCGGCATGCGCTCTTGTGCGGCCACGGATTGCAGCAAGGCCAGCACGCGCTCTTCCTCCACCGTCTCAATCACGATCAGTGGATGGCAGGAGCGGATCAGGGTGCGGAGGTCGTGAACGCTGGTTGCTAAGGCCATACGAATGCCATGCTAGCATGTGAGGTGCGGGTCACCAAGAGAACGGATGTTTGTTACTTGGGCTCAGGCGCCGGTACCGATATTGACTTTGCACAGCGAAAGCCGATCGTGGCCGAGCGTTGCATCGGGGGCGAGCCGCTACGGGTGGCTGTTCGCAGCATGATGATTTTGCTCTTCCACGATCCGCCGCGCACGCTTCGGTAACGACCGCTCGTCGGTCCCGGCGGATTCTTCTCCGTCATGTAGGCGTAGTAGTCGAAGCCGAACCAGTCCTGTACCCACTCGGCGACGTTCCCGGCCATGTGGTGCAATCCGTAGGGACTGCGTCCATCCTCCAGTGAATCGACCGGGGCGAGGATCGGAATCTCATGCACATGATACTGTCCGAACATTGCCCGCTTCGGGTCTGGGATCGCATCGCCCCAGGGGAACAGACCTCCCTCCGTTCCGCGCGCGGCTTTCTCCCATTCGGCTTCGGTGGGGAGCCGTTTTTGTGTGGACAGGCAGAGATCCCGGGCTTCTTTCCAGGTGACGTAGAGCGCCGGCCAGCGTGACAGTGTGTCGTCGGTGACGGAGTGGATCGTGATGACGTGCCAGATCAATTTTTGGAGCTCGTCGGAGGGCGGGGTCTTCCGCTGTTGCAGGAAGGCGAGATACTCGCCCAGACTCACTTCGTCGCGATCCATTTCGAAGGCATCGAGCCAGACACGATTCTGCGGGAGTTCCGTGTCGTCGAATTGTGTGCCGATGCCGTACGGATCGGTATCGATGCGTTTGCTTCCGAGGAGAAAGGTGCCTGCAGGTATGGTGACCATAGGCGCCGGTTTCGCCAGAGCCGCAATGGCGGTGAGGTGACGCGCTAATTCTTGCGACGGTTTGGTTGCAACGGTGGTTCCCGATGCCGGCGTCGAGAGGGCAAGCAGAAGGAATAGCGAGGGGAGACAACGAAGGAATGGCATCAGGTCTTGCTCGGAGATTCCAGCGCCTTGTGGATTTCACCGATCAGGCGCCGTTCGATCTCTGCCGTCTCTTCCTGGCTCACGCTCAAGATCCGGCCGCCTTGCGCGACTTTTTCAAATTCGGCGCGGACTCCGAGTCTCGTGGTATTCGCGGGAAGGGCCTGCAGGGTGATGAGATATTGATTGCGAAAGCCGGCGACTTCCAGTGATGCAGGGTTCGAAATCTTTCGCTCGGTCACGTAGACCGCTTTTTGTTCGCCCTTGAAACTAACCTTAATGGGATAGCCGTTCTTGGCCAGCGATTCTTCTACGATTTTGGCGACGGCCGCCAGCGGCCGCGGCAGCGTCTCGACTTGTGTGCCTTTCTCCTCGATGCGCAGCTGCTGAGCCGCCTGAGCGGCGGCGGTTTTGACGGCTTCGGCGTTCGCACGTTTCGCCTGGGCGAGCTGCGCATTCAATTGATCGGTCAGTTGGCCCATCTCCGCCTTGGCCGATTCCGTGGCCTTCTTCGCATCACGCAGTTCCTGGTTCAGCAGGTCGATCTGCTGCTGCATAACCTTGTTCCCGTCTTGCAGTGAAGACAGCAAGGATTCCTGCTTCGTCACCTGTTTTTTTAAGGTTTCGTTCTCGGCCTTGAAAGGCGACTCATCAGGCTTACACCCGGCGGTCAGCAGGCAGCAGGCCAGAAGTCCGATGCCCGCCATGTGGAAACAAAGTCTTGTCACGCTACGCTCCCGATAAAGTTGATCAGTCGATTATCTACGGTTCGCTCGGGCTTGTCCACGCAGTATTTCCCGAATTGACCGGTCTCCGGCCTGGCGGCTATGCTGAAGTTATGCGCTCTAGGATTTTTCTACTCCTGATTCTGTTGAGCCTCGTGATGACGCTGCCGGCTGTCGGGTTGGCCGGGGAGGGGACGGTCGTCTCGATTCCAGTCGAAGACTACGCCCGCTACGATCAGATCATCACCAGCAAGTTTCTCCACTCAGAAACCCAACTCGTGTTGCTCGAACGGAAGACCACGACTCAAATCTCGCCGGAACAGGAAGGGCCGCTGACGAGCTCATGGTTTCACAAGCAAGGGTATTTCGATGGAGCGCTTCCCGTCGAACTAGTCCGTGATTTCGTCGCGGCGAATCAGGAGCCGGCAAAACTGGAAGGCCGGTTTCAATTCGGAACCAGGTATCGGTTTGTGTCAGGCAACGCCGTCGAAGAGCCGGAAGTGTCGCTGGTACAACCGGTCCTGACCGCCTGGCTCAGGTCTGTGCAGGCGATGCCGGTGCTGGACCGGCTGGTGCTTTCGCGCATCGGGTACAACCTCCGCCAAACTCAAGCCTTGGTCTATGTCGGCAATCCGCGTCCCGATGGTTCGGGTGCCGGCTTTCTTGTCTGGTTACGCCGGCAGGAGACCGCCTGGTCGATCTGGGACACAGATGTGGTGTGGACGGTTCGTGTCGAGCCGGAGTCCGACGGCGGGCCGCTGCTTGCACCGTGAGCCGTCTCAGCGGTAGCATGCGCGCGCCATGACGAATCTCATCCGCAAAACCTTTTCAGTTCCCCCGCTCGGGTGCAATTGCTCCATCATCGGCGATCCGGTGACGAAGCAGGCCATCGTCGTCGATCCAGGCGGCGCGCCTGAACGGATTCTGCGCGAAGTGGAACAGTTGGGTTTGACCGTTCGCCATATTCTGCACACGCACGCTCACTTCGATCACTTTCTTGCATCCGGCGAAATGCAGCGGTTGACCGGCGCAACGCTGTGCCTGCACCAGGATGATCTTGATCTCTGGACGAATCTGGAAGCGCAGTGCCGGATGTTCGGTGTGCCCTATGTGGCCGTGCCGCTCCCGGAGTATTGGATTAAAGATGAAGAACGGATCATGGTCGGCGGTGTGACCGTCGTGGGCCTCCACACACCGGGGCACACCCCCGGTTCGATGAGCTTTCATATTCCCGATGAGAGTGTAGTGTTGGCCGGAGATACGTTGTTCCGGGGCAGTATCGGCCGGACGGATCTCTGGGGCGGGGATTTCGATGCGATTGAGCGGTCGATCCGCGAACGGCTCTATACGCTCGCCGATGAGACGACGGTGGTGACGGGACATGGACCGGAAACGGAAATCGGAGTCGAGAAGGAATCGAACCAGTTTTTTCGCGTGGAGTGACGGGCGGCTATTCTTTTGCCATCCGTTCTTTGAGGCGGGCGAGACGCTTCTCGGTCGATTGCTTGATGAAGGCCATGTTCTCGGAAAGATGCTGCTGCGCGTTAATCTTCCCTTCCTCGCGACGCTTTAATTGATCGAGTCCGAACTGGGAGATCGCTGCGCCGTCCTCCTTATTGAGTTCTTTCCAGATGACGACACAACGTGCCTGTTTCGCCTGCGGGTAGGCGTCGCAAGGAGGATCGATCGTCGCTGCGTTGGCGATGGCCGGTAATGACATCAATCCAGCGAACGCAATTGTCAAAAGTTTCATGTCCAGCCGGTCCTTCTTATCCATAACTACTCATCGTGAGCGGCACCATACCACAAGTCAGATTGTTGCGCCGACTATCCAGATCTATGAGCAAGGGGCGGCAACGTTTCTGAAGCGCTGGGGTAGCCGTCGCAAGCGACCTCCGGCCCTGTTACTCGATTCGCTGGCCCGGCTGCCGAAGCAATCGAGCATTCTCGATCTTGGTTGTGGCGGCGGGCAAGACGCGCGCTTTATTCATGGAAAAGGCTTTCGTGTCATCGGGATGGATCTGACGACGGCGTTTCTGCGGGCGGCGCAGGGCACGGCTCCATCTGTACCGCTGGTGCTTGCCGATATGCGTGACGTGCCTTTTCGAGACGAATCGTTTGATGCGGTCTGGGCGGCTGCCTGCTTGATGCACCTGCCCAAGCCTGAAGCCGCGCTTGTGCTCAAGAGGCTGAGCCGCATCGTTCGTTCCGGCGGGCTGCTGGCGGCCACGGTCACGTACGGCACCCAGAGCTGCATCCTGACGGATGGGTGGATGCCCGGCCGTTACTTTGCCAGATGGCAGAAAGCAGAACTGGCTCGGGTGGTGGAACAAAGCGGCTGGAAGATTGACTTGTTACGAGTCGTCTCGAACCAAGAGCGCAAAGGCCGATGGCTGAATCTCATCGCGAGACGCGATGGATGACGGGAGAGTCTGAACGAAGGGTGCGTTACTTTGTCGGCACTGGCTCGGACGTTTTCCGGTCGAGCGTGAAGTAGATCTTGTCGTCGAACGTGTAGTACCCGCCTTCGTCGATGTCGTGCATGATGCAGAAAGGCGAGAAGATAATCGCGCAGCCGAACACATCGGCCACGACCCACCAGGACCAGGTTCGCTTAATCGTATAGGTAGCGGGGTCGTAGCCGTCTTTGGCGAAGGTCGCGCGGTGGTCGGCTTTGCGGCTGAGGTTGACGGTACCCGGTGCGAGCATGTGCACGAGGTCGTCGACAACGACGTTGGTATCTGCCGGAGTGGTAAAGAGTGTGACGGATTGATGGTCTCCGTGCATCCAGGTGCCGCAGCCGGTCAGGGCCCAGGCCCATAGAATAACTGCCGCACCGAACCAACATCGTGTCTGCTTCATAATAGGAACCTCTCGCTCGCTGGTGTGGGAAGAATCATCCAGCGCGGTCTGATGGTGAACAGCTGTCGGCATTTTTCCATGCCGCCAGCCGTTCTTCTAGCGTTTTCACGAATTCGACTGAGGGTAGGAAGCGTCTGTTAGATCTTCATCGCCTCGTTCACTTCGGCGAGCGTCGCTTTTGCGACTTTCGCGGCGCGCTGGCTGCCGTCTTGCACGATCTCGTCGATGCGCGAGGGATGGCTGATGAGGGATGCGCGGGCTTCCCACATGGGCGCCATGCGCTCGACCATCTTATCCGCCACCAGTTTTTTGCAGTCGATACAGCCGATGGCGGCAGTGCGGCAGTCCTGATTGATCTGCGCCTGCACTGCTTGCGGCGAGTAAATCTTGTGGAACTCATAGACGGGGCAGACGTCGGGGTTGCCCGGGTCGGTGCGCCGCACGCGCGCCGGGTCGGTCACCATCGTCTTCAGTTTTTGCCGGACCACCGGTTCTGTATCTGACAGGTTGATGGTGTTGCCGTAGCTCTTGCTCATCTTCCGTCCGTCGGTACCCAGAACCTTGGGAAATTTGGTGAGGTGTTCTTTGGGTTCCGGGAATACTGGTTTCTTATAGATGTCGTTAAAGCGCCGGGCGAGTTCTCTCGTCAATTCAAGGTGAGGTAGCTGGTCTTTGCCTACGGGGACAAAGTCCGGCTTGTACAACAAGATATCGGCGGCCTGGAGCACGGGATAGCCGAGGAATCCATAGGTGCTCAAGTCTTTTTCTTTGATCTCGTCCTTCTTTTCTTTGTAGGTCGGATTGCGCTCCAGCCAGGAGACAGGGACCATCATCGAGAGCAGGAGATGCAGTACGGCATGTTCGGGGATATGCGATTGGATGAAGACGGTCGAGCGTTTCGGGTCGATACCGGCGGCCAGCCAATCGATCAAGAGTTCGCGCACGAATTCGCGGATGCGGCTGGTGTCGGCATAGTTTGTTGAGAGGGCGTGCCAGTCGGCGACGAAGAAGAAACACTCATAGTCTTCCTGCAGAGCCTTCCAGTTCTCCAGGGCGCCGAGATAGTTGCCTAAGTGCATTAAGCCGCTGGGTTGCATGCCGCTGAGAACGCGCTTACGGGGTGCAGTGGTCATTGCGATGCTCCTGCGCCGAGGCCCAGTGCCGTGGACAAGATCGTGCCGGACAGGGCATTGGCGAATGTGCTGGTAATGGTGTGAATGACGCGGAGTTCTTTATCGAACACGATCAATCCCATGAGAATCATCATGCCGTAGGGCTCCAACCGCGCGAGCGCGAGCGCCGGGGTCGGAGGCAATAGACAAGTCAGGATGCGCCCGCCGTCGAGCGGCGGGATCGGAATCAAATTGAAGAGCGCCAGAAAGACGTTGATCATCACCGAGTAGAGGGCCATGACGCTGATGGGCAGCAAAATCATCGTGGCCAGGTTCGATGGGTCGGCATCGGCATTGCCGGGACGTTTGGCTAGCAGGGATGGATCGAAGGCAAAGAGCGCCGCGACGACCAGCGCACCGATGATCGCTAAGGCAAGATTCATCCCGGGCCCTGCGGCGGCGACGAGCGCCATGTCGCGCCGGGGCTGGCGCATGTTGTGCGGATCGACCGGTACCGGCTTGGCCCAACCGAGGAGAAAGCTTCCCGGCAGAGCGAGGCAGAGCAACGGCAGAATGATGGTGCCGAGCGGGTCGATATGCGCCAGGGGATTCAGCGTCAGGCGTCCTTGCAGCTTCGCGGTCGGATCGCCGCATTTGTCGGCGGCCCATCCGTGGGCATACTCATGCAGCACCATCGCGAAGAGGAGCGGGAGTCCCATGTATGAAATCTTGTGGAGAATGGGAGCGAGTGTGTCCATAGAGTGGCCTGGCTAGTCGAGTTGGACGAATTTCCCGTGTTTAACTTGGAGCAGTGCGAGAGGGCGTTGGAGGGTGCCTTCAGCCCCGAAGCCGGCCGGCCCCATCAGTGTGGGGAGATCGCGCTGCGTGGTCAGGAACTCTCGAACGGCGTCGCCCGACGTCGCTCCCCGGCGAATCGCTTCCAGGACCAGCTTGGCCGCATCGTACCCTTGCATGGTGAACAGGGTGGGACTGCCCTGAAACCGTTTCTGAAAGCGTTGGACGAAATCCTGGACGCCGGCATTGGCACTCTCCGCGAAGAACCCGTCCACAAATACGGCGCCGTCCACCGTGCGGTCAGCCGTGCGGAGGAAGTCCGGCGAGTTCCATCCGTTTGTGCCCAAGAGCGGGACTTTGACGTCGTGAAAGGCGAGTTGTGCCGCGAGCAAACCAATTTCACTGGCGCGGCTGGGGATGAAGATCGCATCGAATCCCGGCGTGTAGAGAATCCGTTTATCGGTCTTGCCGACCGGTTTTCCCGCCGGGCGCGAGGGATCGTAGGGAACCGCGAGGCCGTATTTCTTGAGGTCTTCGGCCTTGAGTCTCTTGATCTGTGGCGAGAAGTCTGAATCGCCCTCTTTGAACGATTCCATGGCGATGACTTCGCCCTCATGCTGCCGGACTTCTTGCGCAAAAAGTCGCGCCTGTTCACGGCCATACGTGGTATCGGGATACAGAATGCAAAATCGGCGGTAGCCTTGTTCGCCGGTGGCATAGCCTGCGATTCGCTTGGCTTGCAGGGCGTGGGTCAGGGTGGTGCTGAAGACAAAGTTGCCCAGTCGTCGGACGTTGGGAAATGTGGCTGCCGGGGTAATCAGCGGGACTTTTGCGCGCTCGGCCATCTCGGCCATGACGGGGAGATTCTTCGAGAGCATCGGCCCGATGACGGCCAATGGCCGGTCTTCGTTCAGCAGGGCGGCGTGGTCTTCGAGAAACGAGGGCTTGTCCGATTCGTTGTCTTTCACGATCAGTCCGACCGGCGGCATCCCCGACTGTTCGCGCGCGCGCTCGACGGCCAGCTGAATGCCTTCAAGTACCTCATTGGCGAACGGCGCGAGGCGTCCGGACAGCGGCAGGACCGTGGCGATGAAGAATTGGTTGGCCTTCAGTCTGGTCTTGAGTAGCGCCAGCGTCTCAGTTGCCTTCGGACCGTAGGGGTGTTCGGGGAAGTGCGCGAGAAATTGTTGAATCTGGCGTTCAGCCAGATGGTCCTCTCCACGGCCGGTATAGAGCTCGATCAGACGGATGGCGGCCAGATCGCCGGGGAACGATTTCGGGTAGAGGTCGTGCAGCCGCGTGAGCGCTTTCTTGTCCAGCTTCTCGTTGATGAACTCGCGAATCTGCGCACGCGTTTCCGTCACGTGTTCTTCGGTGCCTGCGGCGCTTTCCTGGAGCAGGGCTTCGATGGCGCGGACATACTCTTTTTTCTGCACCAGAAATTCGGCGGTGAGTCGGAGCGCTTCGTGCTTCGTATCATCGTCGGTCGTGCCCGTGCGCAGTTGGGTGAGCAGGGGCAGCGCCAGATCGATATTGCCCATGGCCGCGTGGGTGCGGGCCAGCATGATCTTCCCTCGCTCGCTCACGTCGGACGTCGGGAATTCGGTCTGCAGCTGGTTCAAGTATTTGATGGCCTCGGAGTATTCCTTCATGCTGTACAGAGCGGCTCCGAGCAGCAGGTAGGTGTCATCCAAATGTTCCGGACGCGGGGAGGTCGCGAGAAACCGCCGCAGGACGGTAGCGGCGGACTCTGCCTCGCCCTTGTCGATCAATCGTTTGGCTTGAGACAGCACCGGGGGGTCAGGCAGGGGCGCTTTGAGTTCCGCAGCAGGAACCGGTTGGGGCTGGATCGTAACTCCTGCCAGGCTCAAGGCAAGGACGAGGATCAAGCGGCGGCAGGCAAGCAGTCGTGAGTATGTGCGCTGAGAACCCATTTAGAGGCAGCAAAGAGCATGCGGGTGGTTGTTAGATGACACGCTGTGACTAGTATCGGAAAGGGTGCGGAAGTGTCAAGGAGAACCGCGGTTGGTTCGTTGAGTTCACCTGGCGAGTTGGCTATAGTCTGCCGCTAGGCAGGTCGCGGTGCCGCAGTATTCCTGATTCGCCTACTCCTCGTGCATTTCTTCTTATGGCTACATCGATCGATCAGATTCTCGATCCGCTGGTTGAACGGTATCTTGGGCAACTTCGAGTTGAAGGCGGATTGGCGGTCAACACGCTGGAAGCCTATCGGCGCGATCTGATCAAGTTGCAGTCCTTTCTTGCTCAGCACCGGATCGGAATGGGCGAGGCGGTCGCGCCGCCGCAGCTCACCGGGTTTCTCGCGTCCCTGAAAGAGCATCGCCTGTCCTCGGCGTCGATGGCGCGCACGATGTCGACGTTGCGCGGCTGGTTTCGATTTCTCGTGCGCGAAGGGTTGTTGCCGGTCAGTCCGATGCAGGATCTGTCGGTGGCCCGGCGGGCAGTGCGGTTACCCAAAACGCTGACGATGGCGGAGGTCACGGCTCTATTAGATTTGCCGCCGTTGCCCGCATTGGAAGATCAGCGTGATCGCACGATGCTGGAGGTGATGTATGCGTCGGGATTGCGCGTCTCTGAGTTGGTGTCGGTGGAACTGGTGCGCCTTGATCTGGGCGTGGGTTGTCTGCGGATTTTAGGGAAGGGGGCAAAGGAGCGCCTTGTTCCGATCGGTGAAACTGCGAGAGAGGCACTGGCGCAGTATGTCGATCACGTTCGTTCCGCCATTTTGAATCGGCGGACATCGCGGGCGCTCTTTGTTTCTCGACGCGGGGGACCGTTGACCAGGCAGGCTTTTTGGAAGATCGTGAGTCGGCGCGCTCGGCGCGCGGGCATTGCCAAGCCGATCTCGCCACACATGCTGCGACATTCATTTGCCACGCATTTACTTGAAGGGGGTGCCGATTTGCGCGCGGTGCAGGCGATGTTGGGCCATGCAGATATTGCCACGACGCAGATCTACACCCATGTTGAACGGGGCCGGCTGAAACAGGTTCATCGGCGATTCTTCCCCCGGCAGGCCAGGACTCTCAAGAAATAAGATTCTTGCCGTCCTCGAGCCGTGACGAATGAAAATGCTGCAGGAGCACAAGAAAACTGCAAGAAGAGTGCGAGAATCGGTTGACAAGGCCGGATGGACTTGGTAGCATCCGCCAACGTTGCTAAGAAAAACGGGCGGATAGCTCAGTTGGTAGAGCGCCACCTTTACACGGTGGATGTCGCAGGTTCGATCCCTGTTCCGCCTACCAGAGGTAAGCCGGTGTGTAGGGGCAGATCGAAAAAGGAAGATATTATCATTTCTGATTTCGGGACTTGAACGGCTGCATAGTCAATCGTCTTGTCGTTCCGACCATCCGCCATATAGAAGAATCGCGCGGGGCCGTCGTTCAGCTGGTTAGGACGCCAGATTGTCAATCTGGAGGTCGCGGGTTCAAATCCCGTCGGCCCCGCCATTTTTCTTCAGGGTTGAGTACACTCCATCACACTACGGTGTGTCATGAATAGAGGAGGGAGACGCTAGCGTCCTATGTTCCAGTCAGGTCCCATGGCTCTCATTGGATCACTGGGCGTGGTGTCGAAAGTCGTCCTCTTTCTTCTCCTCCTGCTGTCAGTCGTATCCTGGGCCGTGATTCTCCTCAAGTTGAAAGTCTTCAAGTCCGCCGACAGAGAAGACCGGCGGTTTATGACCGTGCTATTGAAGGCCAAGGATGTCGATGAAGTAGTGCGCCATGCCCAGCGTTCGACCGGGAGCCCTTGCGCCAAAATCTTCCATGGCGTGGTTGATCGGCTTGGGACTGGACGCGAGTTTCAGGATGGTGGAAGCGCTCTTCCTGTAGACCGCCACGTGATGGAGCGCACGGCTCAGCATATTGCGCAGGGACAGCTCTCTCACCTTGAGTCGTATCTTCCCTTTCTCGCCACGACGGGAAATATCAGCCCGTTCGTCGGATTGCTGGGGACTGTGATGGGGATCATCGATTCGTTCAGGGAAATCGGTTCGCAGGGAACTGCCAGTATTGCTGCAGTAGCGCCCGGCGTGTCCGAAGCGCTGGTGGCGACGGCGGCCGGATTGTTCACGGCGATTCCCGCGGTGATTGCCTACAACTACTTCCTGTCCCGTATCCGCGGCACCGCGTTCCGCATGGATACGGTGACGGTGGAGCTTCTGACGTTGATGGCACCGAAGGCTAAGCCGGCTTCCATAGGGACGAAGGGATGATCCTCGAAACACGCCAACGCCGCTTCATGGCGGAGATCAATATTATTCCCCTGGTCGATGTCGTGCTGGTGCTGCTGGTCATTTTTATGGTGACGGCACCGATGCTCTATCGGGGCATGGATATCAAGTTACCGACGTCTGCGTCGAACACGATCAAGCCGGAGATTCGAGCGGTTCTGACAATCGAGAAGGATCAGCGCTTGTATCTCGATAAGGACCAGGTGAGTGCCGTCCAATTGGAACGCAAGTTGAAACTCCTGAAGGAAGAGCATGCCGATGTGTCGGTCTATCTCCGGGCCGATCGCGACGTGCCTTATGGCGTAGTGATCCAGGTGATGGACGGAGTGAAGAAGGCCGGGATTGAGAAATTGGGGATGGTGACCGATCCTGCCGGCCCTGAACGGGTGACAGACGTGGCGATCCCGCGTCGAAATAAATAGGACATCGGTTGGCCATGGTACAGGTTGCAGCGCACTCCCGGGCTTGGCTGGATGAGGGACTGCAGGGCCAGTTGACCCGCCGCTTGAAGCGGGCGGTGGTGTGGTCCATAGCGCTTCACCTGGGTGTCTTTATTCTCGTCACCTGGGTGCGGTTACCGCAGCATGGTGAGCGGCCGTTAGCGTCCATCGAAATTTCCCTGGCCAGCCTGCCGACCCCTCCGGTCAAGGCGGTTGAGCCCGTTAAAGCGGTTGAGCCGGTCAAAGTACCGGTGAAGCAGGTGGAGACTCCGGTCCCGACGCCTCCGGTGAAAGCTGCTCCAGTGATGCCGCCCGTAGTTCAGCGAGAGGTGGCTGCTCCCACCAAGGCTGCGCAAAATCCGATGCGTGATTTGTTGAAGGGCATTGAGTTACCTCCGGACGCTCCAAAGTTTGGCGATTACAGTCCGGCTGACAAGCCGAAAAAAGTTCAGGAGCCGGCGGTTGCGAATGTCCCCAAGCTGAAATTGCCGGATGTTCCGGTGGTGTCCGAAGCGAAGATCGTGACAAAAAGGCCGGCGGAAACGAAGCCGCGGCCGTCTCTGACCGACGAACTCAATCGGGAGCTGGACGAAGAGCTTAGCAAGATTAAGAGACCGGAGCTGCCCCAAGAGTCCAGGGTGGCTCATGCGGAGTCCCAGCCGACGCCGGCGCCTCAACTCGAGGCGAAAGCGCCGAGCGTGAAAGCGGTGGATACGACATTGAAAGTTCCCGGGATGGCTCCGGGCTCCAATGCCTATTTGGCGCAAGTGCGCCGCAAGATCAGCAGCATGTGGGCTGCGCCTCCGGTTGATGTGACGGCGCAGGCGTACCGCGTCGTGGTGAAGTTCCGATTGCATCGGGATGGGAGCGTGAGTGGTGTGGCGGTCGAGCAGTCGTCGGGAAATGAGTATTTCGATTTAGCAGGGAAGCGGGCGGTCGTGACGGCCAATCCGTTGCCGATGTTTCCCGCGGATCTCACTGAATCTTACTTCGATGCTCATTTCACGTTTACGGTGGGAGAACAAAACGGATAACCCATGACATTCCGAACGTGGTGCATGTTGGGTTGCTTGGTGTCGGTCGGGCTCATCGGGATCATCGAGTCCGGTGCGGCCGATGTATTTCTTGAGGCGACCAGGCCGGACTTTCAAAAAATTCCTCTGGGCGTGATCGGGATCCAGAATGCGGGTGGTCCGGAGTGGCTGGGAGGACGGCTTGAAGAGGTGCTGAAGGCCGACATCCGGCGATCGCTCGTGTTTTCACTCGTGGATCTTCCGAGTCTCGGTATCAAAGTGCGGGATGTAGGCACCGGCCCACATCCGGTGTTCAAGCAGGCAAAAGAAAACGGTGTTTCGGTGCTGGTCTGGGGAAAGGCCGGTGCGAAGGACGGGGACAAGGAAGCCGATGTGAGCATGGACGGATTCGTCTATGATGGCGAATCGGATGAGATTGTCGGCGGAAAACGCTACGTCGGGTCTTCTTCAGTCGTACGCCTGATGGCCCATCGCTTTGCGGATGAATTAGTGTTTCGGTATACCGGCGAACCGGGTATTGCCCGCACGAAAATTGCTTACGTGTCCGAGCAGGGAACGGCGCGGGAGCTGTTTGTGATGGACTATGACGGGTATGAGCCACGCCAGCTGACATCGGATGGCTTCTTGAACCTGATGCCGCGCTGGTCGCCCGACCGCCGTTTTCTGGTGTTTACGGCGTATCGCAATCGCAATACGCAGGATATCGATATGATCGAATTAGCCACCGGAAAACGGTGGACGATTGTGTCGCTGGCTGGATTGAACATCACGCCGGCATTGTCGCCCGATGGTAATTTTCTGGCATTCGCGTCGAGCCATGAGGGCAATTCAGAACTCTATAAACTCGATACCAGAACGAAGGCCATGCAGCGCATGACGACACACGCATCGGGAGATCTCTCACCGTCCTGGGCTCCCTCAGGGCGGGAACTGGCGTTTGCGTCGGATCGGAGTGGCGGCCCCCAGGTGTTTCTCATGAGCGCCGACGGCACGAATGTTCGTCGCCTGACATTTGAGGGGGACTACAATGCGGCGCCGGCTTGGTCGCCTCGGGGAAACTGGATTGCGTATGTGTGCCGGACGCCCAAGAAAGAGTATAAGTTGTGTCTCATCACGCCGGACGGGCAGAAGCGGGTGCAACTCACGGCAGGGCCCGGGGTTGAGGATTCACCATCCTGGTCTCCGGACGGAAGGCATCTGGTCTTTAGTTCGACCGTGGATGGGAAGAGCCAGATTTATATGATTAACGCAGACGGAAAAGATTTGGAGCGGGTCACATTTACTGGCACGCACAACAGTGCGCCGGCCTGGTCGCCGGCGTCGTAATTCACCTGGTCGATACACACGATCACACATTGAAGATGTCTCGCCGGATAGGCCGGGAGATATCTCTAGAAGAAGGAGCGAATCTATGAGCGCGACGTTATCACAATGGTCGATTCCGATGCTGGCCGGTCTGTTGCTGGTCACGATGCCGGGCTGTTCGAAGAAGTCCGTGCAGTCAGGCGGGGACACCCAGTCCTCACAGGCTGGCATGGCCAAAGGAGCTCCCGGTGCCGGTGGAATAGGCGGACCAACTGGATCTACTGGTGGCGGAGTCAGCTCCAATTTCCCTGATACCTCGTTGGCCGGTCGCGACGGATCAGGCGGGTTGCGCGGGCTCGATAAGAATCCCGGCGAGGAGCGCGTGAACGGCGGGACGATGATGGCGAAGCTGGATCCTTCCCAGAGCGGTCGTCAGATGGATGAAATCCGGTCCGAGCAAGCCGCTGCTGATGCGGCCGGTTTGCGAGATGTGTTCTTCGGCTATGATAGCTTTGCGATCTCAGAGGAGGGACGCCAGGCGCTCTCCCGCGATGCCGAGTGGATCAAGGGGAATCCGGGGGCTCAATTGAAGATTGAAGGGCATTGCGATGAGCGTGGAACCTCAGCCTATAACCTGGTGCTGGGTGAGAAGCGCGCGAAGGCGGCCCGGAACTATTTGGTCGAGCTCGGTGTGAGTGCCAATCGCTTGGGCGTGGTGTCGTACGGGAAAGAGCGGCCGTTTTGCAAAGACCATAGCGAAGCCTGTTATGCACAAAATCGTCGCGGCCATGTGGTCGTGAAGTCCGGGAAGTAGCATCGAATGTTTGGGAGCGCCACACGGATGGTGAGAATGGATCAGGATCATCTCCAGCAAGTGAGGTGTGTAGTGGCTGTGGTTCTAGTCATGCTCTTCACGCTGTTGTCCGGATGTGTGGCGCAACAAGCCGATCTCAAACAAACCGAGCGAGCCCTGCAGCAGAAGCTTAAGCAGCAGGACGATCAGCTCTCTCAGACGCGCGCGCGGCAGAGCCAAGAGATTTCCAACCTGCGGGAGCAGGATCTGCCGCAACTTCGTGGGGAACTGGAAAAAGCGCGGCACCAGGCGGAGGAGCTTCAGTCCAAGCAGGAAGACCTTAAGCATCGCTCGGCGCAGTTGGAACAGCAAACGAAGAAACTGGAACAGCTGGCAGCCAAGCTAGAGACGGATACCAACACTCGCTATGTCTGGTTGCAGAAAAGTCTTGAAACGCAAGATGCCAAAGTAAATGCACGTCTCGACGAGTTATCCCGGGCGGTCAGTAAGGCGACGGAAGACCTCAAACGCGACGTGCTGATGGCCGTGAAGCAGAGCAATGAGGTGTTGGATCGGAAAGTAGCCGAACGGCTTGATGGACAGCGGAGAGATCTGGAGGCCAGTCAACAGAATCTGGATCAGAAAGTGACTCAGAACCTGACCCAGTTTAACCAGTCGCTCACCGGATTCAAAACAGCGTTCACGAGTTTGAATGATCGTGTCACTCAGGATGAGCAGGAGGCGCGGGCGGTATCAAACAAAGTTGATACAGACAACAAGGCCGCAGTTTCGCATATAAATGAGTCCAATCGGACCATGGCCGGTCACCTTGATGGGGTCAATAAGAGCGTCGCGTCGGTGGTCAAGACGCTGGAATCAGTCAGCCAGAAATTCTCAGCGCGATTTGATGAGCAGGATCGCCGGATCGATTCATTGGGCCGGTCTTTGGAGCAAGTGAGCCAAAAGAACGGAGGGCGTACACAGAATCTCAAGCAGGCGCAACGATCTGCCCTTTCTCCTTCAATGGAAGCCCCCGCACCTGAACGGCACGTGCAGGAGGCTGAGTCTGCTTCGTCTTCGCACCAGGCTCAGTCTCAGCAGGCCTCACCGGAGGAGGGGGAGAGTCCCGTTGCCCCGGTGGCGTCGATCTCCGCTCCTGTGGAAGCTCCGGTTGTCGCTACCCCTGCTCCAGTAGTCGATGTCGCGGCAGACCGTGGACAATATGAACGGGTGCTGGCTCTATTCCGTGACGGTGATTTAGAGGGAGCGCGACGGGGGTTTTCAGCGTTCATCGCCAACTATCCGAACTCGGACCTTGCTCCGAATGCCCGCTATTGGCTTGGAGAGGCCTACTACGGGGCCAAGGATTTCAAGCGAGCCATCGATGCGTATGACAAGGTCGAGCTGGATTATCCGCGAAGTGAGAAAGTGCCGGCCGCCATTTTGAAGAAGGGCTATGCCTATCTTGCCTTGAAGGATAAGAAGCGGGCCTCGTCTGCATTTAAACAAGTGGTCACGCTGTATCCGAGGAGCCCCGAAGCTGGAAAAGCATCTGACAAGCTGGTTCAGTTGAAGGAGGGTCGATAGATTCCATGCGAGCCTTTATTACCCCGTATGTGACGGCGATCGGAGTCGCGGGTTCGTTACTGATCTTGCCGGGATGCGCCAAACATGCAGATTTTGTCGAGCTGCGGGACCAACTCTCGACGGTGTCGCGCTCCCAGGAGCAGGACCATCAGCGGGTCGATGCGGTCTTGCGGCGTCTCGAATCGGTCGAACGTGTCAAGGATGTTGAGTCGGGCAAGCCGCGGGTTGATGAGTTGGCAGCGCGCCTTCAAAAGCTGGAGTCGAAGCTGGCCAAGCTTGAAGAGGGCGGCGGACTCGCATCCGCCCGGGCCGACGTTGCCGTGTCTGATGCGCCGAAAGCGGCGAAGCCGAGCAAGTCTACAGGTCAAGGCGAGAGTTCCTCTATTGTGTCCGGCATGCCCGGCATCACCCCGACATCCGCCTTCAATCTCGCGTACAACGATTTTCTGAACGGAAAGTACGATCTGGCGGTATCAGGATTTCAGCGATTCACCAAAGATTTTCCCGGGACTTCGTTGACGCCGAACGCGCATTACTGGTTGGGAGAGTCGCTCTATAATCAGAAGGACTACGCGCGCGCCACAACGACGTTCGAGTATCTCGTCGCGGAATACCCCGGGAACGAAAAAGTCTCTGCTGCCCTCTATAAGCTGGGTTTGGCGACGGCGGAAACCGGTGATTTGGTGAAGTCCAGGAAATATCTCAAGCGGGTCATCGAGGAGTTCCCTGCCTCGGATGAAGCCAAGCTCGCAAAGAATAAACTCGCCGATATTCGGTGACGGTCGCGGGCGCGCGATCTCCTGCCTCACGCAGTCAGCCTTCTTCGAGATGCTGTGGAGTGTAGTGTTGTGCTGACGACCAGTTCGAGCGGAAAAATTCGCATCCTGCCGGGAGACGTCGTGAGCCGGATCGCCGCCGGCGAAGTAGTCGAACGTCCTGCCTCCGTGGTCAAAGAGCTCATCGAAAACAGTCTGGATGCGCAGAGCAAGACCATTTCCGTCGAGATCAAGGACGGGGGCCTCGCGAGCATTCGTGTGACGGACGACGGTGAGGGTATGAGCCGGGCCGACGCGCCGCAAGCCTTCGAACGTCACGCCACCAGCAAGCTGCGGTCCGATCAGGATTTATGGTCCATCCGCACGATGGGATTCCGCGGGGAGGCCCTCCCCAGTATTGCCTCGGTCTCGAATGTGCGTCTCGTCACGGCTATGCAGTCGGATCCTGCGGGTACCGAGTTGCAGATGCGGAGCGGAGCGACCCCGCAGGTCCTTGATGCTCCCCCGATTGTCGGGACGCGCATTGAAGTCACCGATCTTTTTCACAATCAGCCGGCGCGTAAAAAGTTTCTCAAATCTGTCCCGACGGAATCGTCCCATATCACGCGTGTCTTGCAGCAGGCGGCGCTCGCCTGGCCCGGGGTGCATTTCAAATTGATCTGTAACGGGCAGGAGACGTTGAACTATCCCGCTGTGGCGACGGACCGGGACCGTATCGGCCAGGTCTATCCGCGGTTCATGCTCGATCGTCCCGTTCCGGTAGAGGCCGGACAGCCGGGCGCGAGGCTCAGCGGAATCATCATCGATCCGAACCATGCGAAGGCGTCGCGAACGCCGCAAGAACTCTTCGTCAATCGCCGGCCGGTCCGGAATGCGGCTGTTTCCCATGCGATTGTCGAAGGCTATGGTTCGTTCCTCCCCAAGGGGCAGCAACCTCAGTTCGTATTGTTTCTTGAGGTCGATCCGGATCGTGTGGATGTGAATGTGCACCCCTCGAAGCGTGAAGTTCGCTTTGCGGAACAGGAAGCGATCCATCAGCTGGTCCGACGTGCTGTGCGACAGGCGCTCAGTCGAAACGAGCCGGCAGCCGGCGAGTCCTTTGTCCCGCGAGAGCCTGGAGAGTCGGTTGTCAACAAGGGACTGTCGCGGGCGTGGTTTCCCGCTCAGGCGACGGCGCCTTCGGCGGGAACAGGCCAGGCAGATCTTCAGGCAATCGGCAGCCTTCCAACGTCAGTCGATCAGCTCGCGTTTGTGAATGAAGCGGCTGAGCCGTATGTGCGTGTTCCTTCGTCGGATGTGGTGGTGTTCGGACAGCTTCACCACACGTATCTGGTTGTACAGGTGGGTGGGGCGTTGACCATCCTGGATCAGCATACGGCTCATGAGCGCGTCTTATTTGAGCGGTTATACCGGGCGTGGGGGGCTCGTGGGATGGCCTCGCAACCGTTGTTGATCCCGGAGTCGGTGGAACTGTCCGCCCCTCATGCTGCCCTTCTGCAGCGCTACCAAGGCGAGCTGGAGAAACTGGGTCTCGAACTCGAGCCGTTCGGCAAGTCGGCAGTCCTTGTGCGGAGCGTGCCGCTCGGGATCGGCCCGATCAACGCCTCGGCCTTCCTGCAAGATTTGCTGGAGGATCTAAGCCTTTGGGGGCAAGCGTCCAGTCTTGAAGCGCGTGTGCGTCCCGTTCTGGCCTCGTTGGCCTGCCACAGTGCGGTGCGGGCCGGTCGGTCGATGGGGCTTCAGGAGATCCAGCAGTTGACCGAGGATTGGCTTGCTGAAGGGAAGATCCAAACGTGTCCGCATGGAAGGCGGACGGTCTTTCAACTGACCGGGGACGAGCTTGAGAAGCTGTTTGGTCGGGTCGGGTGGTAGTCGAGCAGAATTGAGATCCTCACCATGCCCACTCAATCCGATATGATGGCCGACACGATTCGCCGGCATCGCCCCCTCGTCGTCTTGCTGGGGCCTACGGCCACAGGGAAGAGTGCGGTCGGAGTCCAGGTGGCCCGGCGCTACAACACCGAGATCCTGACAGCCGATTCCCGCCAGGTCTATCGCGGGATGGACATCGGTACGGATAAGCCGTCGTTGCAAGAGCGGCAGGGTATTGTGCATCGGTTAATCGATCTCGTGGATCCCGATGAGCCCTATAACGCCGGGCGCTATCAGCGGGATGCCTTAGATGAAATCGATCGAGTGATACGGGATGGCCGGCTTCCTCTGGTCGTCGGTGGAACCGGGCTCTATATCCGCACGTTGATTCGGGGAATCTGTGAGGCGCCGGAGGCCGATGCGGAAATCCGGCGGGAACTCATGGCGCTGGTGGCCGCGCAGGGGCGCGAAGGCCTCTATGCCGAGCTCGTGCGAGTGGATCCTGTCACCGCCTCACGGCTTCATCCCAACGATGAGTCAAAAGTGATTCGGGCCCTGGAGGTTTATCGCTTGGCGGGCTGTTCACTCGCCTCCTTGCACGCCCATCATCAATCGCAAATTGCGGCGTTTCCAACGTTGCTGATCGGGCTGCAGCGTCCCAAAGAGCATCTCCATCGTCGGATCGAAGCCCGTATCGATTGGCAGCTGGCGCATGGCATGGTAGAAGAGACCCGGGCTCTACTGGTTCGCGGGTATAGCCGGGCGCTTGGATCGATGAAGGGGCTGGGGTATCGGCACCTCGCCGCGCAATTTGCCGGTGAGTATGATGCGATCGAGATGGTGCGACGGTTCAAGCAGGATACCAGGCAGTTTGCGAAACGTCAGATGACCTGGTTTCGAAAGGAGCCGGGAATTACGTGGTTGATGATCGATGAGCAGGAGTCTACCAGTCAAACCGCCGATCGGGTCGTTGAGCTGATTGAGCAATTCATGGCATCGCTAGGCACACGGCGTGCTCAGCCTGTCTCGTGAGTGACGTAACCGGGAGCATGAGTTCATGGCACGTAAGAGCAACGGGTCACAGGCCTCAGTAGGGGTTATCGGCGGGAGCGGGTTGTACGACATTGAGGGTCTGAAAGGTGTGCGCGACGTGCGGATCCGTACGCCATTCGGTTCACCGTCGGATGCGATTCGCGTGGGAAGGCTGGATGGGGTATCCATCGCGTTCCTCTCCCGGCATGGTCGAGGCCATCGATTGAATCCCGGCGAAATCAACTATCGCGCAAACATCTACGCCATGAAGTCGTTGGGTGTGCAGCGAATCATCTCGGTCAGCGCGGTCGGGAGCATGAAGGAGCGGATTGAGCCCGGCGACGTGGTGATCCCTGATCAGTTCATTGATCTCACGAAGCGGCGCGCCTCCACGTTTTTTGAAGGGGGCATCGTAGCGCACGTCGCCTTCGGAGAACCGATTTGTGCTTCGATGGCCCAAGCGCTGGCGGTTGCGGGCGAAGGGGTTGGCGCAACTCTCCATCGCGGCGGCACATATCTGTGTATGGAGGGGCCGCAGTTTTCGACCAAAGCGGAGTCACGGCTGTATCGGCAATGGGGTGTGGATGTGATCGGGATGACCAATATGCCGGAGGCGAAGTTGGCGCGTGAAGCAGAGCTCTGTTACGCGACCATGGCGCTGGCCACTGACTATGATTGTTGGCATGAGACGCAGGAAGCTGTGACCGTTGAGGCGATTCTGGCTACGCTCCACAATAACGTGGCCCTGGCAAAGCAGATTCTCAAGGCGGTGGTGCCGTCTGTGGCCGATGCTGCAACCTGCCCCTGCCATCGGGCGCTGGATAATGCGATCGTGACCGCTCCAACGAGCATCTCATCGGCAGTCCGGAAGAAGTTCGGGATTCTCACGCGGCGTGTCTTCGGGCCAAAGAAAGGAGCGCGGTAAACCATGGGGAAGTTATTAGTAGTGGGATCGGTTGCGCTCGATACGGTGAAGACACCGTTTGGAGAGGGGACCGATATTCTGGGAGGGTCCGCGACGTATTTCTCGACGTCGGCCAGCTTTTTTACATCGGTCGCGCTGATTGCTGTCGTGGGAGAGGATTTCCCCGCCCAGCACATTGCGTTTCTCAAGAGTCGTGGAATTGATTTAACGGGATTGGAACAGCGACCTGGGGCGACGTTTCGGTGGAAGGGGGAATATTCGCATCAGCTGAATGAGGCGAAGACGCTCGACACGAAGCTCAATGTGTTTGAAACATTCCGCCCCAAGATTCCTGAGGCGTACCGTTCACCCGATGTGCTGTTCCTTGGCAACATCGACCCCGAGCTGCAACTCGACGTTTTGCAGAAGGTCGAGCGCCCCGGTCTGGTGGCCTGCGACACGATGAATTTCTGGATCAACGGGAAGCGCGATGCCTTGTGGAAGGTCTTAGAGAAAATCGATATCCTGATCATCAATGACGGTGAGGCCCGCGCGTTGGGGCAAGATTCCAATCTGGTGAAGGTGGCCAAGCAGATTCTGGCGCGGGGGCCCAAGCATCTCATCATCAAGCGGGGAGAGTACGGTGTGTTGATGTTCAACGGGACGCAGGTGTTTGGCGCGCCGGCGTTCCCATTAGAGGATGTGCGGGATCCCACCGGTGCCGGCGACACGTTTGCGGGCGGCTTCTTAGGCTATCTAGCTGCGACAGGAAATCGTTCTCCTGAGGCGATGAAGCAAGCCATCATTTTCGGAAGTGTGATGGCGTCCTTTACCGTAGAATCCTTTAGTCTTGACCGTTTACGTATCCTGGATTACAAAGAGATTCAGGCGCGGTTCCAGGAATTCAAGCGATTGACTCATTTTGAGGATGTGTCGTAATGCCTGATCGTGAACAGATTTGTGGACGCGGGCTGGGGCAAGTGCCGCAGTATGGGCGCAGCTTGCTTGTGGCCGTCAGTCTGTTCGTAAGCGCCTGTGCTGCGACGGAAGAGTCGATTCAGAAATCTCAGGGCCATTACCAGGAAGGTATCGCGACGCTCAGCGGGGACCGGCAGAAAGCGTTTGTGTCGTTTCAGAAAGCGGTCCAGTTGAATCCGAAGAATAAAGAGGCTCACTATGGCTTGGGGCATGTTTATGCCCTCCAGGGGAAATTAGCCCTGGCTGAAGAAGAGTTTCGAACCGCTATCCAGATTGACGACGCCTATTCAGAAGCGCATACCTATCTGGGACAAGTGCTGGCAAGCCAGGAGAAGTGGGATGAGGCGATCCGGTCTTACCGGGCCGCACTGGCCAATCCTCTCTATGCCACTCCGGATTTGGCGCGGTTCCATTTAGGCCGGGCATTGATCCAACGGGGAGATTTCCAGGAGGCGATGGAGTCGTTGGAGGACGCCGTGGCTGCGAATCCTGCCAGTGTGCCTCCGGCATTGACCCATCTCGAACTGGGTCGGGTGTATTCCAAGTTGGGATACTCCGTCAAGGCGCGGGAGATTCTCAGCAAGGTGAAGGTGATGGATAAGGGCGGCGAGTATGCAGCGGCAGCAACAGAACTTTTGGCTCGGTTAAAGTAGTCGAGGGCGTATGGAATCGGTTGGTGAATTCTTTCGGCAGGTTCGTGAGACCAAGGGACTGACCGTCGACGAAGTCGCGGCGAAGACGCGCATCCGGTCGGATTTTGTCAAAGCGTTGGAGGATGGGAATTTCGCCAAGTTGCCCGATCAGGTCTTTGCGAGAGGGTTTGTTCGCTCCTACGCGCGATCTCTTGGGCTCGACGAAGAAGATGCCATTCACCGGTTTGTCCAGTCAGCCGGGGCCTTTTATGAAAAGCAGGATGAGCGGGAGAGGCTGAAGGTCCGGCAGGTTGAAGAAGAGCGCAAGCGCCAAGCCAACCGGAAAGCGGTGGCGGTGGCGATCGGGATTGCGGTGTTGACGCTCATTTTCCTTCTGAGCCGTGAGCAATCATCGGTATTGCGACGCAGTACCTCTGAGCTGACGTCGAATAAGCGAAGCACTCAGGCGACAAAAGAAGCCGGTGAGCCCGGTACCCATCAGGATCCAGAGCCTACTCCCATTCCAGCTAAGTCCAGTGAAGTCGTACATCCAGCCCCTACGAAGTCTGCGGTGGAGGGTCGCGCAGCCGAACCGGGAGGAGCCCATGCTCCGGTGGTTGCAGCGAAGCCCGAGCCTGATCTTGTTTCGACGGCGTCGCCCGGCACGGATGGTCCGCTTGGTGGCATTTCAATCGAAGGAGCCGGGCCGGCTTCGGATGGACAATTGGTCCTGGATCTTGAGGCCAATGAGCTGAGTTGGGTCGTGGTTCAGATCGACAGCGGCAGTCCGCAGGAGGCGTTGCTGCGTCCTGGTGAAAAGGCTCATTGGAAAGGGCAGGACCAATTTGTTTTAACATTGGGCAATGCCGGTGGTGTGAAAGCTGAACTCAATGGAAAGCCGCTTAAGCCATTTGGCCCAAGTGGAAAAGTGGCTCGCGATGTGGTGATCAAGCGCTAAGGCTGCCGTCTCGCTTCTTTCTATCTCTCCTCAAGCGGGGGCCGGTTTATCAGCTCTCGCTCTCATCTCAAAGCATTCGTCTGCCACTGGCAGAGATGATGGCCAGGGTAGATTGGTCAGCCGCTACTTTCATCGCTCCAGGTCTGGGGCAACAATGAAAGTTTGTGGCGCAAAGGTGTCACGACGAAGCCTGCTTGAGGGTCTCGTCAGGATTGATCGCTGTAAGTGGTTAAAATAAGGCCTTCCAAGATGTGACGATTGTGGCACGCCCCTTGATACATGGGAAGGGTACAGCGGGCGGAGGTAAGAAAGCGGGCGGATTGTGCCCTTGCCAAGGTGAAGCAGTCAGAGGACGGATTTCTTGACAAGAATCGAGCGTGGTTGCTATAGTCCGCCCGTTTCAGTGAATTTTTTGTACCGGTATCATAATGCCAGCGGCCTGAGGCCGAGTTCACGTGTGGTGGGTTCAACACAAAGGAGGACGTGCGATGGGTTACTTCTCGAAGTTCTTGGGAATCACTGCAGCCCTGATGCTCATGTCTGTGACGGTGGCGGGAGCCGCGGAAAAAGATCCGCTGAAGGCCCGTGTTCCAGCCGATCAGATGAGCGATGCAAAGGCCATGAAGAATCCGGTTGCCTCGACTCCTGAGAGCATTGCCAAGGGTAAGGCGTTGTTCGAGGGCAAGGGGACCTGCTTCAATTGCCATGGAAAAGAAGGCAAGGGCGATGGACCGGCCGGCGCGATTCTGGATCCGAGCCCCCGGGACTTTACCAATTGCAAGTTCCACAAGAAGCGGAAAGATGGCGAGCTGTTCTGGGTCATCAAGAACGGCAGCGCGGGAACCGGCATGGTGTCTTTGATCCCTGCCGCGATCACCGAAGAAGAAGCCTGGACGATCATCAACTACGAGCGGAGCTTCTGCAAGGGCGAGTAATTCCCGCAGAGATCGCAGTGTTAAGAGAGGGGTGGGGGAGAAATCTCCCACCCCTCTCGCTTTTTGTTGAGATCTTCCTTGAGCTGAGTGCGTAAGCGAGACCTGCTTCTTTATGTCCGGCAGCGCCGCTGTCTTGAGATACCACGTCGCTTTGATCGTCACTGGTGTCATGAGCTGACAGGGGAGACCTCCGCTGCTGCAGATGGAGGCTGGTCAGCAGTTGTGTGGCACACCGGACTGGCAGAAAATATATTCTGTGTGAGGCCGGCGGAAGGTGGAAGGGCTTATTCGCCACGAATCGCAGCGAGTTTACTCAGTACCAGACCAGAGGACGGGTCTGCCTGTTTGAGTGGCGGAGTGATGAGCGGGTGCTGATCACTATTAAATTGAGTCTTCGATGCCCACGTGACTTTCTGGCTCACGTAGCCGGCCACTTCTGCGAGAGTGACGGCCCCATCGCGGTTTGAGTCACTCTCTCCTCGTAGCGCACGGAGCAGGTAGTACGTCATCAGTCCATGGCGGTGCTTGTCGTCTTCAAGACCCTTGCTGAGGCTGTCGCTGCTGACGATGCGGATGATAGAGGATCCCGCCGCGTCCCAGCGAGGAGGAAGGTTTTTAATCTTGGGGTCGCTATGAAGTCTCGACACCATCCCATCGAACAGCAGAATCGTCTGTCTTGCTTTGAGTCGTGCCAGCGCCGCCTCAAGGTCTTTTAACGGATAGAGGCGCGAGGTGGCGGTTGGGCTGCCCTCGTAGGGAACCAGGAGCACCTCTCCTGTATGGGTCACCATCGCCTGGCCGGCGAAGTACACAATGACCACAGCATCTTTGGTCATATGCGGTGGGAGCCAGTCCAGGAGGACTTCGTCGATATCCGAGCGTAAAGCTTTCCAATCTTGTAGCAGGCGGACATTGGCGGCCGGGACGCCGCCGAGGGCCTGAAAGTAGTGGGACACCATTTCCGCATCGAGTGACGCGAACTTGCGGGGGAGGAGCTGCTGATCCCGATATGATCCGATTCCGATCGAGATCAGGTAGGTGTTGGGTTGGCGGAACTCAGTCGCGGAGACGGGGATTTGGTCCACATCGTCGGCTTTAATTCCTGTCGCCTGCATCATGACCGTCAGTGTTTGTGTGGCGGGCGCCGTATTCGAGGCGGTTTCTTCGACCGCGATCTTGAGCTCGGCCTTCTGAGTCTGTATCGATGGCGGCAGCGTCGCAATAAATTCTATCGACTTCGTTTCCCCTGGCTGCAACGTCGGCACAGACAGCCTGGCCGATGGAAAATGGGCGATAAGCGCCGGGCTGCCTGAGAGGGACACGACGGCCTGTTGAATTGGTGCCAGTCCGGCATTCACGACGTCCACACGCACCAGGACGCGTTCGCCACCTTCCAGTACGAGATTGCTGTTCTCGTCAAACACCATCGTTTTGAAGCGAAGTGCTGATGTGGCACGAGTGTGAGATTGTCGTGTCGGTATTGTCGCGGCGGAATGAGGTGCTGTTGCGGCCGTTGTCTGCGGGGCAGAGACGGTCGTACTAAAAGCTTGCCGGACGTCCATCGAAACCTTGGTGGCAAAATCAACGGATATATTCCGCATGAACGGATCGAAAATGTAATTGCAGTTAGGTTCTATGGACTCACGGTGCACGTACTCTTGGTGCACGATGGTCACGGGAGATTCACGGAGGACGTTCCCATTTAAATCAAAGACCCGGGCAATGGCATTCAATTGAAGATTCGCCGGCACGCGGTTCTGGACGTTGTCCTGCTGCAAGTTGAACGACCAATTCGCCAGCTCTACACGGATGACGGCTTCCGGCGCGGCATCCGTGCTACCTCTTCCCGCATAGGAGACGGAGGTGAAGGTTTGCTGCGCACCTTCAACGAGGGCTTCTTCCAACCGAACTCCAAGTGGAGCCCGCATGAGATGACCGCATCCATTGGTATATTCCACCCGGAGTTCTCTGAGCGCCGGAGGAATTTCCAGCTTGACCGAGATGGGCAGCGGTTCACCCATTGGAGGAAACTCCAGGCGGCTGGCACACCCGATAACGGAAATAAGGCAGAGTGTGGGCAGTATGATTCTCATAGGATTCATGGACGGTCGGACGTGGATAGCTAACAGAAGACTCAGCGGGCTTTTGCTTGTCGGATGGCGTGTTTGAGATCGCCACCGTACCGGATTTATGAGATGAAAACAACCTGAGGTAACTTCTTCTTGTGCGGCCTGAGAAGCGCTTGGCGGGTCTCATCGCTGGAGTACGACTCGGCTGTACGGCAGGGGCGATGCCCACGTATGAAAGAAGAAGCGAACCCGCGGCGGAGAGTAGGTTCTGTATCCGGATCGTATATGTGGCTGCGCCGACAATGGTTGCAGCATTGCGGTCGTTTCCCTTAATGCATGGGATTGCTTGAAAAGGGGGATGCTCAGACGAGAGCCGCTCGCGATCAGTCCGGAGTGACGTAGTGAACCTGGGAAAGCGGCGGTGGTGACCTATGCCCTGGGACGCAGTGGGAAAGGAGTCTACTTGAGAAGCGGGGAAGTCGACCGGAGTGGTGCGAGAGTGTCCGGTGTCGCAAGAGGGGAGTAATACCCTTTGGCCGCATTACGGTGAATGACGCTGAACTCGCGGACAATAGCAATGCTATCCCGAAAGAGCCGCATTTTCGAGCCCGGCTGGTCAGTCCAGTTCACGGGTACTTCTGCGATCCGATAGCCGCGTTGTTGGGCGACGAACAGCAGTTCAAGGTCAAAACCGTATCCATTGATGGTCGAGACGGAGAAAAGATCGCGAGCCACGGATCGTTCGAATAACTTGAACCCGCACTGGGTGTCGCTGATTTCCCGAATTCCTCCCAAGCGGACCAGCGTATTAAAGCAGCCGCCCAGGATGCTCCGATGCCACCGGGCATTGACCGTGAACCCCGGCTGTTGAGAGGCCAGGCTTCGTGATCCGATGGCTATATCGGCCCCGTTCCGGATGGCCTGTTCGAGCCGGTCGAGTTCCGTAATGGCTGTGGCCCCATCGGCATCGGTGAATAACTGCAGCCGGCCGCGTGCCACGAGCATGCCTTGCCTCACTGCTCCACCTTTCCCCATGCAGGTCGGGAGTGGAATCACTCGCAAAGCCGGTTCGGTTTTGGCAAAGCCGCGGACGACTTTGATCGTGTCGTCCTGACTGCCGTCATCGACGACAATGATTTCGTAGGAGCGGTCTTGCCGTGAAAGGGAGTCTCGAATCGAGTGCAGATGAGGAAGAATGCGGGTGGCTTCGTTATGCGCGGGGATAATGACGGAGAGGTCCAGCACCCTGTAGAATTCTTCCTGCGTCACCGGATCTTCCCCCTCGCGTCCTGCGTGGAAGTACCCTCAGAATGCCGTCACGGTAAATGACTTTCTGCCTGATTTCAAGTGGGGCCTATCGACTCTAGAGGACTTGACAGATCTGCCGATGGGGAGCGAACGTATATTTGTGTGACGGTCGGTTACAGAAGCAGGATGTTGCGCGGGTGTTACCCGTGACCGAGGTGCTTTCGGCTGAAGGGGTGCGTCCTCAAGATCACGGTGGAGATCTCACCCGCCTTGTCGAGCGGGCGAAGAGCAAAGGGTTTGGGGATCGATCAATGGGATCCGGTCGTCTATCTCAGGCCGCAGGAGCTGGAGCGTCGTATCAGCCTACCCGCTTATTTATGAGGGAGCTCCTAATACATTGGGTGTGGTGTCGTTTGAGCAAGCGAAGAAACGGCTCGTATTGAAGCTCCAAAACTCCTGGCTGGGTCAGCTGGAAGCCGATACGGCGACCAGCCGGAGCATCTGAGTCTCACGACTGGCTCGTCAAGCATGGCGTTCCTGTCTTTCGAAAAGTCCTTTCCAGGTCACAGAATGGGCGGCCGGAAGAGGACTTTTCCTCTTTGAAGCCCAAGGAATGATTAGTGTAAGATGTACCGTTCGGTCGGTCGCTACTCAGCTGGTTGCCGATCAGAGTGATGTATCTTGTGAGTTCAACCGTCGGGAGGAACTGAGCATGGTCTATCGGAGTCAGCAGGCGACCAAGTTTGTCATTGGTTGTGGGCTTGTACTTGCGGCCACGGTCGCAGGCGGGTTGATCGGAACCCCCGCTGCATGGGCGGCAGGAGTTCCTCCGGCATTTACCCAAGGTTTTTCTGAGATCGTAAAGAAAGTGACCCCTGCCGTCGTGAATATCGCCGTGACGGGCGGTGGCGGGGAAGGTGGTCGTCGCCGTGGCGGGCTCCCGCCCGGACCGTTCGGCGGACCTCCTGGTGGTGGTGAAGAGCCGGGTGGCGGAGATCTTCCGACGCCGCCTCCGATGCCGCCGGGCCCTCCAGGGGGGCATGGACGCCCTGAGCAAAGTGCCGGATCGGGGGTCATTCTGGATCCCAATGGCTACATCGTGACGAATAACCATGTGGTCGAAGGTGCGACACAGATTACGGTGACGCTGAGTGATCGTCGTGAGTTTACGGCCAAAACCGTGGGAACCGATCCCAAGACCGATTTGGCTGTGATTAAGATTGAAGCGAAGGATTTGCCCTCGTTGAAGTGGGCCGACTACGACAAGCTGGCGGTGGGAGATTTGGTGTTGGCCGTCGGCAGTCCGTTCGGGCTGAGTTCTACAGTGACATTGGGCATCATCAGTGCCTTGGGCCGCGGGAACGTGGGCATCGCCGACTACGAAGATTTTATTCAGACCGATGCGGCGATCAATCCGGGTAACTCCGGTGGAGCGCTGGTGAACATGAACGGTGAATTGATGGGTATCAATACCGCCATTTTCTCCCGCACCGGTGGTTCAGAGGGAATCGGTTTTGCCATTCCCAGCAGCATCGCGGTGGATATTGTCGACAGCCTTCAGAAAACCGGCAAAGTCGTCCGCGGCTGGATGGGCGTGGCGATTCAGGAGATTACACCGGCCTTGGCAAAGTCGTTTAAGTTGCCGGAGCAGCGCAAGGGCGTGCTCATCAGCGACGTGAATGAGAATGGACCGTCGGCGGCCGCCGGAATGAAGCGCGGCGATGTGGTCATTGCGTTCAACGGCAAGGAAGTCCAGAGCGTGAGCCAGTTGCGCAATCTGGTGGCGCGGACCATGGTGGGCAAAGATGCCCAGGTGAAAGTCCTGCGCGACGGGAAAGAGCAAACCATCTCGGTGAAGGTCGCCGAGCGGCCGTCCGACGAGTTGCTGGCCAAGAAGGATGCGGCTCCGCCCAAGGAACAGGGTGAGACGATCAAGTTGCCGGACAATGTGCTGGCGTCACTCAAGATTCAAGCATTGGACAATGCGATCATGAGCCAGCTGAACATCCCGGCCAAGACGACCGGCGTGGTCGTCACCAGCGTGGAGCCGGGCGGTCAGGCTGAGGCGGCGGGATTACAGCGTGGGGACATCATTCAGGAGGTCAACCACGAAACCGTCAAGACCGTGGAGGACTTTCTGAAGGCTGCGAACAAGATCAAGAAAGATGAATTGGCCGTGTTGCTGGTGAGCCGGCAGGGCAACAGCCTGTTCGTGGCAGTCAATCCCAAGTAGATCGAGTGTGCGGCGCCGGTGATCAGGTGTGATCCGGCGCCGCATCGTTCTGTACGATGAGGGCGCGGTGCTGAACGATTTCAACCGGTGGTTGCAGGACTCGGTCTTCAAGCCACTGGAAGACAAAAAAATGCCGGTCATGGAGCACCTGGTGGAGCTCCAGGTCCGGCTCACACGCGCCGTCATCGTGACGGCGATCGTCTTTGTCGTCACGTTTTTCTATGCCGACGCCCTCGTGAAGTGGCTTCGCATTCCCCTCCAAAATATGTTTGTGCCGAGCACGCTGTCTTGGGAGCCGACGGATCTCCCGACGGTGCCGTTTGTTTTTCTGGCCCCGGGCGAAGCTCTGTGGCAGAACGTCAAAGTGGCCGGTTTGTTCGCCGTGGTGCTGGCGACGCCCTATATTCTGTTGGAGTTCTGGCAGTTTGTCGTGCCGGGGCTGCACGTGCAGGAGCGTCGCTTTGTCGGCCCCTTTGTCATGTTGAGCACGCTGGCATTTCTGGCCGGGGTGACCTTTTCATTTTTCTTTGTGCTGCCCTTTGCTTTAAATTTTCTCATTTCATACGGCGTGAATGCCGGCTTTATTCCTCAACTCTCGATTGCGCAATACGTCGGCTTTGCCTTGTGGTTTTTGCTCGTCTTCGGGCTGATTTTCGAAGTGCCGCTGGCGATCACGCTGATGGCCAAGCTGGGCTGGGTCGATGCGCCGTTTCTGCGGCGCTATCGGAAATGGGCGTTGCTGGGGGCCTTCATCATTGCCGCCATTCTCACGCCGACGCCCGATCCGTTCAACCAGTGCCTCATGGCCTTGCCCATGTATGTGTTTTATGAAGTCGGCATCATCAGCGCCGGGTTCTTCAATAAGAAGAAGCCGGCGCCGGAAGAAGCCGACGCTGCGGATGTGCCGCCGCTGACGCCGGCGACTGTGCCGGCCGGTGCTGCGCGCATGTCGAAGTCCGGCGATAGCGAGTATGTTGGGGTGCCGACCGGAAACCCTCGTCGATAACCGAAGCCTCAGGCTTCACACGATATAAAAGGACACACTATGGCCCGCGAACTGAATGTCATTCAACCGTCCTCGTCCGGTGGAAGCGACGCCTGCACCTACATGTGGGCCTGCGCCATCTGTGACGAGAATGAATCCTGCCAGAAAGATAAAGAAGGACACAGCCGATGGCTCGTCGCCAAGCGGATGGAGCGCATTGAATACAAAGTGCTGATCATGAGCAACAAGGGCGGCGTCGGGAAGAGTACCTGCACGACAAACCTGGCGGTCAGCCTGGCGCTCAAGGGCTGGCACGTAGGCATCTGCGACATGGACATTCACGGGCCGAACATTCCGAAGATGGTCGGGGCGGAAGGGCAGAAGCTCAAGATCAGTACCTCGGGCGGCATCATTCCCTTCCAGGCCTACAATCTGAAAATCGCTTCCATGTCGTTCCTGCTCCAGAATCCCGATGACCCCATTATCTGGCGCGACGCGTACAAGTATGAATTCATCAATCAGTTGCTGGGTGGTGTGGAATGGCAGGATCTGAACTTCCTGTTTATCGATTTGCCGCCGGGAACCGGCAATGAGTCGGTGACGACGATCGATCTGCTCGGCAATGTCAGCGGCGCGGTGATTATCACGACGCCGCAGGAAGTCGCATTGCTGGATTCACGCAAGTCGGTGACATTCTGCAAGGATAGCGAAGTGCCGATCATCGGCATTGTCGAGAACATGAGCGGCCTGGAGTGCCCGCATTGCCATCAGAACATCGAAGTATTCCGCAAGGGCGGGGGGGAAGCCTCCGCCAACGACATGGGCGTGCCCTTCCTGGGACGGATTCCGCTCGATCCCGATGTGGTGATGCAGTCGGATGCGGGAGAACCCTTCGCCATGTTCAATTCCGATACGGCGACGGCTGAGTGCTATCACAACATTGCCAATCAGATCGAAGCCTTTTGTAAGAAGAGCGGGTCGCTCGTGAAAGTGGCGCCGCGGCATGCACCACATTGAGATGGGAGCGATTGTGAAGGCGAACGACGCGACAGAAGGACTCACGCGGCTTGAAGAGGCGCAGCGGATTGTGTTGGAAGCCACTCCGACACTGGGCCTGGAGAAAGTATCGATCCTCGACGCCCTTGGTCGTGTGCTGGGCGAGGATATCGTGGCGGAGCGGGATAATCCGCCGTGGAATAACAGCGCCATGGACGGGTTCGCCGTTCGCTGGGATGACATCAAGCAGGAGCATGCGATCGAAAAGCCGGTCACTCTCAAGGTGATCGAAGATGTGCCGGCCGGAAAAATGCCGACGAAGTCCGTCGGTCCCGGGCAGGCAATTCGTATCATGACCGGCGCGCCGATCCCGCAAGGAGCGGATACGGTGCTGAAGGTAGAAGATACGGAACACACTCCTGATTCCGTTCGCGTCTTCAAACCTGAATCGCGCGGCTCCAACATCCGGCCGCAAGGCGAAGATGTGAAAAAGGGTGAATGCATCATCGCCAAGGGGACGCAGATTCGTCCGGGTGATGCGGGCATGCTGGCGATCCTCGCGAAGTCCTTTGTCTTTGTGTATCAGCGTCCGCGCGTAGCCATTCTTTCGACGGGCGATGAATTGGCCGATCTGGATGAACGATTCAGTGAAGAAAAGATCATCAATTCGAACAGCTACGGGATTGCGGCGGCGGTGCAAGAAGCCGGCGGCATTCCTTTTCTGCTCGGGATTGCGCGCGACACTCCGGAGGCGTTGAAGGAAAAGATATCCCATGGGCTGACGGCCGATGTCCTGGTGTTGTCCGGCGGTGTCTCGATGGGAGATTACGATTTCACAAAAGCCGTGTTCCGCGAATTGGGCGCCGAGATGAATTTCTGGAAGCTTGCGATCCGGCCGGGGCAGCCGCTGGCTTTCGGCAAGATTCAGGGCAAGTTGGCCTTCGGCCTCCCGGGAAATCCGGTCTCATCGATGGTGACGTTCGAACAATTGGTGAGGCCGGCTATCTTAAAGATGAACGGACATCGGACCTATGGCCGACCGCTCGTGCAGGCGGTTATCCAGGAGAAGTTTTCGAAGCGGACGGACCGCCGGCATTTTCTCCGCGGCGTGCTGACGCGGGAAGACGGTGTCTTCAAGGTCCGGACGACCGGCGCACAGGGGTCCGGGATTCTCACCTCGATGGTGAAGGCGAATTGCCTGATCGACATTCCGGTCGAAGTGGAACGGGTGAATCCCGGCGATCTGGTGACCGTGCAATTGTTGAGCGGAGAAGCCTGGAAAACGCAGGCGGAGCATACCTACAGCACCGGGCATAAGACGTCCTGTTGTTGATCGTGGAAAGGGACTGAGCCCATGGCCGTGCCCATCGTATCATTTGTTGGCAGGTCGAACAGCGGCAAGACCACGTTGATCGAGCGCGTGATTCCCGAGCTGGTGCGGGCGGGCTATCGTGTGGCGACGGTAAAGCACGCCGGCCACGGATTCGATCTCGATACCGAGGGGAAAGACAGCTGGCGCCACAAGCGTGCGGGAGCCAGCAGCGTCATCGTGATGTCTCGTGGCAGTCTGGCGATGTTTGCCGATGTGCCGGAGGAAATGAAGGTTGAGGAAATTCGGGACCGGTTTCTCGATGCCTCCTACGATCTCATTATCGCGGAGGGCTGGAAAAGCGAAGGCTATCTCAAGATTGTCGTGATTCGCGAGCAGGTCGGCGAAGTGCCGGTCTCTCCCGATGGGCTGCTGGCGGTTGTCTCCGATAAGCCGGTCGATCTTCCGGTGCCGGTGCTCGATTTGAACGATGTCACGGGTGTCGCGGCCCTCATCATCAAGCACTTCCCGCGCGTCACGCATGAATTGGAACCGTAAAGCGACACTGGTTCTGGCCCTGATCGCCGGAGCATTCGCCTTCGGCGGGATCGCAATTCCCCTGACCAATCACCCGAAGTTCTGTGCCAGTTGCCATACGATTGCGCCCTCATATGACAGCTGGGTGACGTCGTCGCACAAAGAAGTAACCTGTGTGGCCTGCCATGTCCGTCCCGGCCTTGAAGGATGGATCCATGACAAGGCGTGGAACGGGACGAAGGACTCGATGATTCATCTGTTCGGCACGCCGACCGATTCCCATAACCTCCAGGCGAAGGTGGAGTCGGATGTCTGTTTGGGCTGTCACCGGAACATTCTGCGGGTTTCTGAAATCGCCACGCGGGATCTGCCTCCGCCTGTGAAGGACGTAGGGCTGGTGATGAGTCACCGGGCGCATATGGAGGCCTTTGGTGTGAGGGGGCAGGGCGAGGGATGCACCACATGCCATTCAGCTGTGGTCCACGAAAAACCGATCAAGGGCTATCCGATCGTGATTCCTCGTGGCCATGTGTCGGCTGATAGCCAGCCCTGGTATCCCGATCATCCCGAGGGCTCAGTTCTCCGCACCCGGGCGTTGTCCGACTGTTTCCGTTGCCATGACGGCAAACAGGAGTACAAGGGAAAGCCGATCAGCCGGAAGTGCGAGACCTGTCATCTCCCTGACAAAATCGGTGCGGCCTTACTGTTCAATTGATACCCCGGGGTTCTTGCGATGGCGTCACCCGTTCTTGAAGTCCGTAATCTGACCAAAACGTTCGGCGATTTTACGGCCGTCAACGGCATTTCGTTTGTCCTGCAGCCCGGAGAGATTCTCGGTGTCTTGGGGCCGAACGGCGCGGGCAAGACGACGACCATGCACATGTTGCTGGGCCTCATTACACCCACTTCAGGGACGATCTCGATGTTCGGAATGGATCTGGAGACCCATCGGGAAGCCATTCTGCAGCAGGTCAACTTTTCATCCACCTATATGTCGATGCCGCAATCGCTGACGGTCGAAGAAAATCTGTGGGTTGTGGCCCGGCTCTATGGCCTGCCTGATGTGCAGCGAAAGATCGATGACATCGTAAAGAAATTAGAGATGGGGGAGTTTCGGCATAAGGTTACGCGCAAGCTTTCGTCGGGACAGATGACCAGGCTGACGCTGGCAAAGGCCTTTTTGACTGAACCGAAGATTCTGTTCCTGGACGAACCGACGGCCAGCCTGGATCCTGATATCGCGCACAAGATCCGGGCCTTGCTGAAGGATGAGCAGCGGGCCTCCGGGCTGAGTGTCCTCTATACCTCCCATAATATGCGAGAGATGGAAGAAATGTCCGACCGCATTATCTTCCTCCAAAAGGGAAATCTTGTGGCAGAGGGTACGGCTGCTCAAATTGTCTCCCGCTTTGGGCAGACGGATCTCGAAGATGTGTTTTTAAAGTTGGCTAGAGAATCATAGCGGCCTCGCAAATCGGGGAAGGAATGGAGCGCTCATATCATGGTAGAGATAGCCATCTCGTTTGTACTGGGGCTGGTGCTGGGAGGATTTGGAGTGAGTGCCTGTTGGGGGCTCTTCTGGTCGGTATTTGCTCTCGTGGGCGTGCTTCGCGGCACCAGTAAGTGGCAAGTGGTGCGGGCCAGCCTCACCGCGGGGTTGGTCCCTCTTCTGATGGTGGTGGCGGTGGTGTGGATGATGGATAGCGCGCGCGTAGGCACCTGGCCATTTCTGTTGGGCGTGGTGGGAGTTCCGGTGACCCTGCTCGGATTGGGCCTGAGAAAATTGCCGGACGGCACGCGTGTCGGCGAGCGGCTCGTGGGTGGAGCCCAGACGATGATGGATACCATGTTGGGGCGGCACCATGAGTGTGGGGGGTGCGGTGAGGAACATCACCACTAAGGCCCAATGAAACTCCACCGGATTACTGCCATCGTGTTCCGTCACCTCTATCTCTATCGCCGGAGCCTGCCCCGGATTATGGAGATCTTCTACTGGCCATTTCTTGATCTGGTCATCTGGGGTTTCATCACTCTCTATCTGGCGCGGTATCAGACGCAGGTTCCCGGTTTCGTGACGTTTTTTCTCGGGGCGCTGATTCTCTGGGACGTCCTGTTTCGGTCGCAGCAGGGGATCACCATTTCGTTCCTCGAAGAGCTCTGGTCCCGCAACCTGATGAATCTGTTTGCGAGCCCGCTGAAGCCGAGCGAGTTTCTTGCTGCGACGATGATCATGAGCATCTTCAAGGTCGTCTGCGTGTCGCTGGTGATGGGGCTCTGTGCCTGGCTGTTTTACGATTACAGTATTCTGATTATCGGACTCTGGCTGCTCCCCTTCGTCCTGAATTTGGTGGTGACCGGGTGGGTCATCGGTGTGTTTACCACCTCGCTGATCATGCGGTTCGGGCAGGAGGCTGAAGTGTTGGCCTGGAGCATGGTGTTCCTCTTTCAACCGATCTCCTGCGTGTTCTACCCGATGGATGTTTTGCCGGTCTGGCTGAAGCCGGTGGCCTGGGCCAATCCGGCTGCGCATGTATTTGAAGGCATGCGGGGCGTACTCAGTCAGTCCGGCCAGCCGCTTGAGCATCTCGGTTGGGCCGTTGGGCTGAACCTCCTGTTTCTGGCCGCGATGATTGCCTGGTTTCACCGGACATTTGCCTATTGTCGGAACCAGGGCCTGCTGGTTCGGGTCGGGGAGTGACGTTGAATTCAACATACCCCTGTGGTAGGCTACGATCACCTCATCGCCAGGGCCTCGCGATGAATCGTCAAAATAAAGCAGGCCCGCAACGATGTTGCCTTGCCCGGGAATTTCGTCGGAAGTCAGACCTGAGTCGCCGCACTGATCGCGTCTTCGGCCCGCTCCTTCCTCCGTCACTCGAGTCCAAGACAATATCATCATTTTCAAAGGAGGAACCCACATGGGTTCGAAGATCTACGTCGGTGGGTTGCCGTATGCGGCGACCGAACAGCAACTCAGTGAACTGTTTGCCGCGCATGGGGCCGTGGAGTCTGCGCGCGTGATCACGGACAAGTTCACCGGCCAGTCCCGGGGCTTCGGCTTCGTGGAGATGGCGTCTGATTCTGAAGCTCAAGCGGCTATTACGGCCTTGAACGGTGCCGATTTCGGCGGCCGTACCTTGACCGTCAATGAAGCGCGCCCACAGGAGCCTCGCACGGGCGGCGGCGGTGGTGGCGGACGCGGTGGATTTGGCGGCGGCGGCGGCCGTGGTGGTAACGGTGGTGGCGGCGGCGGCAAGCGCGACCGCTGGTAATACATTCTGTGCCATGAGTCATGAAGGGGCTGCCACCGCAAGGTGGCAGCCCCTTCGGCGTTTCTGTGACCGGCGGCCTTGTCATTCCAAAGATGAGGGTGATAAGAGAGCTTGGTTGGACGGCCGGTCCGTTGTCCCAAGGAGGAAGACCGTGGAGAGTCAGGGAGAGGTGCGTTCGTCGCCGGTGGCGCTCTCGGATCTGCAGTCATTTTCATTCCGCCAGAGCCCGGTGCTGGTCGTGGAAAATTTCTGGTCAGCCGATGAGCGGCAGTATTTTCGTGACGCGATGAATCAGGCGGCGTGGAAGAGTTTATCGGACCTTCCCAAGGTGCGGGAAGATTTCCCGGATTCAGGCAATTGGGCGAAAGCGGAGATCGGACCGGCGCAGGGGAATCGATTCCTATCCAGGCTGCAGTTGCCCTGCATCCAGGAATACATGGAGTCGTTTCCGAATATTATCGGTCGCCACATGGGGTTCAGCTACTATTCTTATTCGGCTGGAGACTGCCTGCTTACGCACGACGATACCGACCAGGGCCAGCCGGTCGGAGGACGCCGGGCGCCGCTTCGTCGCATTGCAGTGGTGACCTATTTTCATGAAGAGTGGCAGTCGGATTGGGGCGGGGAATTGATCGTGTATGCGACCCGTTCGACTCACACGGCAGAGAAGCCGGCGTTGTCCGTCACGCACTGCATCGAGCCGCGTCCGGGGTCTTTGGTCATGTTCACCGTGCCGCGGTTTCACCGCGTGTGCCGGGTCGATCAAACGGCCGGTCAACACCGACGACTCTCTATCGCCGGCTGGTTCATGACGGAGCATGCGTAGGTATCCCGCCTGGTTTGCAGACGCACAGCAGTTCTCGTGTATGTGGCTGACGTCTGAGTGAGGGATTACCCGAACCAGTCGACGTCGTTCGCCGCTTTCCCCTGCTGCAGATTGAGCGTCGGAGGGGGGCTCTGGAGGACATCGCGGATCAGCTGAATCAAGGCGGATTTTTCAAACGGCTTTTGCAGGAATGGCAGTGCGCCTCGCTTGATTCCGTGGCTGGTGAGCTCCTTGTCAGGATTCCCCGACATCAGGATGATTCTGAGCCCTTGCCGCATCGTGGCGGCGCGCATGGCCAGCTCATGCCCATGGACATGAGGAAACTCGTTCGAACCGGACGCGAGCTGGAATCCGGGGGGAGGCAGTACCAAGTCGGTCAATAAGACATCGATCGGCCCCTCGTGCTTGGCGCAGATCTTCAGCGCGTCCGAACTACCGTCGGCCTCAAGGATCGTGAATCCTTCCGGTTGGAGCAGCGCTCGGCACAGCTTGACGATCGACGGCTCGTCGTCCACGACGAGGATCGTCGCTGAAGTTTGGGGCAACGGATTATTAGAGGCGGTCTGATCCATAGGCATCAGCTACTATATCGGATGACTTCAGCCTATTCTTGACCCTCGAAGAGCGCCAGTAAAAATGTGCTTTTGATGTGGACAGAACGGAGTGATATAGGGGGAAAGCACTGATGAAGCAGAAGGGGATTCAATGGGGGGAGAATATTAGGAAAGCCACGGCGAGGTAAGAGCGATTACTCCTGGGCTGAGCGGGCCTTGAGGGCATCCAGTCGTTTCTTATCCAGACTGACATGGAGGGACTTATCTTGGGTCACCGTCACGGCGCCGGGCGCCTGACCCTTTGCTTTCTTGACCCACTTGCGCCGCGTATAGATCACCTCGCCTTTGCCGCTTTTCTTGAGATCGCTATAGAGTAACGCCAGTGTAGCGGCGTCCCGGATGGTTTCCGGTGGCGGGTCGCTGCCTTTTTCCAGGCGCACCACGACATGTGAGCCCGGTGTGCCGCGGGCATGGAGCCAGAGGTCGTCGCTCTTGGCGAGCCCAAATGTCAGTTCGTCATTCTCACGTGCATTCCGTCCCACGAAGATCGGGAGTCCGTCCGAGGATGTGAAGCGGCGGAACGGGCCGCGTCGTTCGTCCGGTCGTTCGTTCGATGTCGATCGATCCTGTCGCCGGGTGGGCGCATTGGCTGACGGCCGAACCGGGACCGGCTGCCAGATTCCTTGTTCAATGGACTGCAATTCCCGGCGTAGCGCGTCGATTTCGGCTTCTCCCTGTGCAATTCGAGGGGCCAGTTCGCGCTCAGCCGTAGCGTGTTTCCGCTGTTTCCGAAAATAGTCGTCCATATTGCCCTGCGCAGATTTCGTCGGATCGAGCGGAATCGTGATTTCCGGTAAGGTCTCGTCAAAATAGTCAACGACGACGATCGACTCCAGCCCTTTCTTGATCGTGCCCAGGTTGGCCTTCAATAATTCCCCGTAACGGGCATAGTTGCGATACTTCTCCGCTTTAGCGAGATCGCTCCGCCAGGCCTCCACACGCCGCCCCTGTTTCTTAATCGTTTTCCTGACTTGGTGTGCGCGGGCGTCCCGGAGGGCGGCCGTGCTGTCCGTCGATTCTTTCTCGTCATAGTAGGATTCAATTGCGGCGGACAAACCGAAAGGCTCGCGCGCATCGGCTGCGAAACGGGCGTTCCGCTCCCGTGGTCCGGTGCCGGCTGAAAGAACCGGCGGTTGGTAGGGTTTGCCATACATGTCGGTCGAACGATTCAGATCTCTCAACAGCCGTTGTTCAGCATCAAGCACCAGAAGATTGGCGCGGTTGCCGGTCAGTTCTGCAATGAGGCGGTGGGGACCGGCTTTGGTCGTGAGCGACAGGGCCACGATACGGTCCCGACCTTCTTGACGAAGGTCATCAACCCGTGCGCCGTGGAGATGCGCCCGGAGGTATTGGCAAAAAGCCGGCGGGCTCGGCGGATTCTGCAACGCACGGGTGATCAGATGAATACGAGTCGATGCGGGATAGGCTGAGAGCAGCAGGCGATGGGTGTGTCCGGGCGTTCGAATTTCCAACACCACCGTTCGTGATCTTGGTTGATAGGCTTTTTGGATCCAGCCTCCTATCAGAGCCGGAGCCACTTCCGCAACCACCTGGGTAATTTCTGTCGCTGTCAGTGCCATTGTTTGTCTGAGTCACTCTGCCGTAGAGTTGAGGGGCGGCACCGGTCTTTCTCCATTTATGTCGCATGGGGCCAATTCGGTCACATTTCCTCCAAGGCAGCCGTTTTTCGACTGCGCACACTCTACGATTCGACGCAAAAACCCGCAAGGGTAGGGAAATGCACTGGCTGGCATCCTGCTTGCTTTATTCACGGGCAGGCAGAATTTCAGCAAGCTGCTAGGCTCTGTATAGCGGCTGTGCGGGATCTGCGAAACAGCATACGTCATCTGTGATGTGGAGGATGCTATGAAGTGCACAAGATGCGAAGGTCTCATGGTGGTCGACAATCTGGTCGATTTGCAGGAAAGCTGCGTACCCATGTGGATGCGCGGCATGCGCTGTGTGTCTTGCGGCAATATTGTGGATCCGTTGATTCTGCGTCATCGCATGATTCAGAAATCCGGAGCCCTGCGGCTACTGAAGCCGGGCGTGCTGGTGCCGGAGTTTGCCGGACAGCTGAAAGCCACGGCCTGATCGGGTGGCGTAGGGTTTTCACTGCAGTCTGGTTGTGTTGATCGCTGTTCGAACGCCCTCATGGGATTTTCTCCCTGCCGTTTCTGACGCTTCTTGCCTCGGTTCCTCCTTGCAGCCCTGTCCTTCCTACGTTACAGTCTCCCTCATTTTAAAATGGCTGGTAAGGGAGGCGCAGGTGCTGCTATTCGATTCTCCATCGCTGATCGCCCTGAATCTTGAGCTTCGATTGTCCATGCGGCGGCTGCTCCAGGATCTCTGCCGGGAATTGCAGGATGATTACGCTGAGTTGGCATCACAGCTCGCGTTTCCGACAGACTCTGTGCAATTCCTCAGTCGCAGCTTGAAAGCCGAGGACTTGTCCAATTGGAAAGTCGTCGGATGGATCGAGTTGCTGAACGACTTTGTGTACTTTCTGGACATTTGGCAGCAGTGGCGGACAGAGTCAGACCGCCGGGAGTTTGCCGAGCAACTGTTTGCCGAGTGTCAGGAAAAGTTTTTCGAAAACAGTTATCTCGACGAGCTGTTTCCCAAGGGGAAGCCGCAGGTCAGCGGTCTGGAAGGTCGGCTCGCGCGTCTCTGCAAACGATTGGCTCAAGATATTGCGCAAGAGGCACTGTGGCTCGATCCAGCCGCCGCGACCGCCTGGTGTCGCACGCGTAAGGTGCTGCAGTGGAACGTGCCGGGCAGTCTGGCACAGAACTTTGAAAAGGCGGAAGAGGCCGGTGCCGTGCCTCTCGGAGTCGCGGGGGATCAATGCGAAGCGCCGCCTTCTTTGAAGCGTGTCCTGACGCGCGCAAAGGGCCGTGCGGTCTTTCGTGTCGATGAGACAGGGATTGCGTTGAAAGTCGGACGACGGCTTGCCCCAGTCTGGTCCGTTGTCGGCGGGCAGGCTCAATGGCATTGGGCGGTGCGTCCGACCGCCGAAGTCCTGTGTACTTCTTATGGCGCAGTGACCGTCGGATCCACCCTAGCGTATGGCAAAGACCGTCAGCCGAAGAAGGTGGTTCCGACAGACCCGAAGCAGGCAGCCCGTATCCGGCGGGCCTGGGAAACGATTCATACGGCATGGCCTGAAGGGCATGAGGTCCTGGCGCTGTTGACCTCTCGACTTATTCCGCTTAACGCCAAGGGCGTCGTCAGTTTCAGCTACCGCCATCGTCCCGGCCTCTCCTTCATCAATTGTTTCGACCGGGACAATCTCGATCTTATCGACGATCTGATTCACGAGAACAGCCACCATCACTTGAATCTGCTACTGCGCAAGCACGTCATGTATCACGGCGATCATAATCAGCAGATCTTTTATTCGCCCTGGCGCCGGAGCCTGCGCCCGTTGCGCGGGATTCTGCATGCGACCTTTACCTTCACGATGGGGGCGCTGCTGTTCGAGCGGTTGTCGTCATGGGCCGAGACGAAGCAGGGAATGAAGCAGTGGAAAGCCTCCGGGTTGACGCGGCGCGATCTCATGCGGGCGCGCTTCCGCTGTCTTGAAGAGATCGAATCCGTCCGCTACTCGATTCAGGATCTGGAATATGCCGGCGGGCATCTGAAGTGGTTGACCGGCTCCGGCGCACGTTTAGTGAGGCAACTGGAAGAACGGATCGGGAATGCCGAAGCGCGCATCATCCGCCACAGGGAAGCCGTCCTGCGTTCCACGTTCGGCCCCGCCCTCCGACGCCACATCAAGGAGCTTCAGCAGGCCCGCCAAGCCTTCGGACCGGTACAATTGAGCAGGGTCTAGGTGGGAGAAAGTACGGGCGTCGCTACGGTTCCACAGTCACATCGACAAACGCCGGCAGGCTGTCTGCGCCTTTCTTATCTGTCACGCGTAGTTTGAACCGATAGGTTCGCGGCTCGGAGACGTGCGGGGCTTGGAAGGAGGCTTCGGGGCCGTTCACATCCAGGAGAGGCACTTTGCTGCCGCGGACCTGGCTCCACGAATAGTAGAGTGCTTCCCCCTCCGCATCGCGGCTGTTCAACCCGCTCAGCTTCACCTTCGTTCCAGCCTTCACTGTTTTGTTCTTGCCTGCATCAGCGACCGGTGGTTCGTTGGGCTCATCATTCACGGTCACATGGATGTCGAGCGACGCCTGCCTGCCACGATTGGATACGGTCAGAATTGTCTTGCCGTTGCCGACGATTTGCAGCATCCCACCGCTCAGGACCTTGATAACGGCGGGGTTGGAACTCTGGTAGCTTGTGCCGCTGGCCGGTGAGGCGAGCGGCCGTACGACCCCGTCGACGAACTCGCCGACGACGGGGAGCTCGAACACCTTGCCCATCGAATCGACATGGCCGAACGCCGATGACTGCCCCGTGCGTCCCAGTTGCAGCGGCTTGTCCGTCTCGAAATCGATCGTCTGCAGAGCCGTATCCGGCTCGACCTTCACAATGACTTCGTCGAACACTGTGCGGGTGCCCAAGCGTCCGCGTGAAATTTCGGCAACGGCTAAGAGGCGCATCGGTCCGATCGCTTCTTTCGGGATCTTCAGGGTGCCGCCGAATGGCGGTGTTTGGTCCGAACTGGAAGAGAGGGCGGCGACTGCGACCACCGGGGCGCCGGAGATACTGTCCTTTTGGGAAAAGCGATCGTTGCTCAGCTTGTCTTGCTGGGGCATGATCGACGCGTCAGAGTCGTCTTGCTGCACAAGAGTCTCGGCCAGTTCTCCGTACCAGTAGTAGCGTACCTTGACGATGCCGCTATCCGCGCCGAGATCGACACGGGCTGTGACAGTCTGCCCGGATTTCAGCGTGGAGCCGTCTGCTGGAGTCACAATCTTAAATGCAAAGGTTGGTTCTGCTGAAAACAGGCTGGCAATAGCCAGTGTACAGAGGCACGCGCTCCGAAACCACGTTTCACGTTTCACGTCTAACGTCTCATGCCGCACAGTTACCTCGTGAGGTGGAAGGGTACATCCGTCAGGACGACGCGATCCTTAAACAGCAGCGCCGCCTTGAGCATCAAGGCACGCTGATTGTGCAGGATGTTCTGCCACCAGCGAGCCGGAAGAATTTCAGGGATCACGACAGTAACCCAGGTATCCGGTTCCTTTTGCAGTATTTCCTCAATGTAGTCGAGCAGAGATCCAAGAACGGAGCGGTACGGTGAGGGGAGGGCAATGAGATGCACGCCGCAGCCCCATTGGGCCCACTGGATTTCGATCTTGGCGGTTTCTTCGGGGTCGAGGTCGACGAGCACGGCACGTACTTCTCCTGGACGGCTGCGCGCATAGTCGACGGCGCGTACGACGGCACGGTTCACGCCGCTAATTGGCAGGACCACGATATTGCGCCGCGGCATGGGTGGCCGGGCTCCCCGGCGGTCTAGGGTGATCTGTTCGGACACGGCTTTGTAGTGCGAGCGAATGCCGCGGAACATCAAGATGAAGAGTGGGATCAGCACGATCACGATCCAGGCGCCATGCGAGAACTTGGTGCTGGCAATGATGAGCGTGGCGATGGCGGTGGTGACGGCGCCGACGCCATTGATGGTGAGCTTCATTTTCCAATGGGGCCCCCGCTTGATGAGCCAGCGTCGGACCATCCCGGCTTGTGACAGAGTAAAGGAGAGGAACACGCCGACGGCGTATAGCGGAATCAAGGCGTGGGTGTCGCCTTGAAACAGGGCAATTAAAAGGCAGGAGAGGACGCCGAGGATGATGACCCCATTTGAAAAGACCAGGCGGTCGCCCATCACGGCCATTTGGTGTGGCATGAAGCTGTCGCGTGCGAGCAACGAGGCGAGACGGGGAAATCCTGCAAAGGCGCTGTTTGCGGCCAGAATTAAAATCATCATCGTGGTGGCTTGAACTAAATAGTAGAAGCCGCCTTCGCCGAAGATGGCGCGAGCCACCTGCGAGATCACGGTCTCGTCTTCTTTCGGGATGACGCCGAGGTGATAGGCCAATGTGCTGATTCCCATGAACAGCGTACCTAGTACGACGGCCATTGTGACCATTGTGATGGCGGCATTCTTCGGCTCTGGAGCACGGAAGGCTGAGACGCCGTTGGAAATCACTTCGACTCCGGTGAGCGCTGTACATCCGGAAGAGAAGGCGCGAAGAAGCAGGAAAATCGACAACGATTCCATGGCTGCTTGGCCGGCAAGGTCCGGAGGTGTCACCGGTGCGAGGTGCCCAGAAAGGAGTCGGGCCCCGCCCATGCCCAGCATGAGCAGGAGTGTTCCAATAAACAGATACGTGGGAACTGCAAAGAACTTTCCAGACTCCCGCACACCGCGAAGATTCACCAGCAGGACAACCGCAATGGCAAAGATGCCTAGCGCTGTACGATGGGGGAACAGACTGGGGAATGCCGAGGTGATAGCCGCGATGCCTGCCGCCACGCTGACGGCGACGGTCAGGACGTAATCGATCATGAGCGAAGCGGCTGCAGTCAATCCGGGCCACTCGCCCAGATTGGATTTTGAGACGATATAGGCCCCTCCGCCTCCGGGATACTCGAAGATGATCTGTGAGTACGACAGCGTCAGGATGGCGAGCAGGAGCACGATCATGAAACTGATGGGGATGGAAAGATGGGCCAGGGCGATGCTCGCCGGCACTAAGACGAGGAGAATCTCTTCGGTCGCATAAGCTACGGACGAGAGGGCGTCCGATGAAAAGACGGCCAGTGCGAGAGTTTTCGAGAGCCGTTCGTGCGCTGCTTGTGCAGTCTTCAGCGGATCGCCGACCAGCCAACGTTTCCAAAGCATGCCCGCATTATCGCACAACCGGTAGGAGGAAGGAAAAAACGCGGGGGATCGTGCTGGACGCCGAGATTGAGATCTAGTGTCGTCCGTAGGTTGTCGCGAGAGCGTAGCCGTTTTGGCAGTCGGTGCAATAGGACGGAGAAAACACCACCTGTTTGGCGTGGAGGCGGTGTCGAGTCACGTAGGCCTGGAGCTGGGTCCAGACGCTCGTGTGGTCAGAGTCCGTACTGTGGTCATAGACTCGTCGGCAGAGTTCGCACATGGGGATAATTCGAGTGGTGGTCTCAGGCATGATGGGTTTGCTCGCTCTCTCCGGGATCGTGGCCACTACTGACGTGAAAGGGTTGGGAGTGTTGCAGGGTGCTGAATCCGTTCGCCGCGCAGGATTCGTGTCAGAAGGCTTGTCAGGTCACTGGTCCGTTGTTTGACGAGAAAGCCGGAGGCCCCCGCCTCAAAAGCCGCCGCTGCATAGGCGGCGTCGTCGTGGGTTGAAAAGAAGACGATCTTGGTTGTCGGGAGTTCCTGGGAGAGCTGCCGGCTCGTGGCTAAGGCGTCTCCGAATGAGGGTGTGAAGTCCAGGAGGGCCAGGGCCGGCTGGTAGTGTTGTGCAGCCAGCACAAGTGATTCGCCGTCCATCACACTGGCCACCACGTCGAAGTCGCTATCCACCATGGTTTCCGTGAGCGCCAACATGGCGCGTGATGAGTCCCCGATGATAATGGCGGGGCGAGTGGTTGGTGTCACGATCCCGGCTCCCTCGGTTTCGATCTGAAATAGGGAACGAACTATAGAGGGGAAATAGGGGAAAGGCACCAGTAAGACTACGAGGGGATCGGGGGGAATTACCCGAGGCTGGTGTAGCGATATCGGCTACGTCAGGCGAACCAGCCCGTTCGTCAGGGCAAATTTAATCAGTTCAACGGTGCTATGGAGATCCAGTTGTTGCATCAGCTGGGCTTTGTGAAACTCGACGGTTCGATGCGAGATGCTCAGTTTCGCGGCGATATCTTTCGCTGAAAGCCCATCAACAATGAGCTGGAGGACTTCCTGTTGTCGAGCGGTGAGTTCAACGAGCGGCCGTGTGTCGCTGTGCAGCATCCCATCGACCACATCTTTGGCGATCAGCGGGGTCACGTAGATCTGTCCCTGCAGGACGGTGTGAAGGGCCTGGGGTAACTCGTCGCCCAGAGACTGCTTGAGGATATAGCCGGACGCCCCGGCCTGAAAGGCCGCGCGAATGTACGCGGGATCCGCATGCATCGTCACAAACACCAGCTTCAGTGCAGGGTACTTGGATTTCAGCGCGCGCGCCGCTTCAATGCCGTTCATCACGGGCATAGAAATGTCCAGGATGACGATATCGGGACGATGCTGGGCCACCGCCTGCAGGAGCGCTTGTCCATCTCCGACAGTCGCCAGGAGTTCGCAGTGAGTTTCGAGCAGGCGACGAAAGCCTTCGAGTACCAGGGTGTGGTCGTCGGCGAGAATGACAGTCGGTTTCTTCATGGGGAGGGGGGCTCGGACAACGGGAGTTGCACGTGGATCTCCGTGCCGTGCCCTGGCTGAGACTGTACGCGAGACGTTCCGCAAAAGGCCAGTGCCCGCTCACGTAAGTTGAAGAGGCCGAGGCCCTGTCGTTCGTGTTGGGCGGCATCGATCTCGAACCCGACGCCGTTGTCTCGGACAGTGAGGTCCAATTCACGCTCGCTGCTGAACAGTTCCACTTCCACGCGCGTCGCCTTGGCGTGACGGGTGATGTTCGAGAGGCATTCCTGGACGATTCGGTAGACGGTTGTGGCAATCGCTTTGGACGGCGATGTGCTGCATGGAGGATTGACGAGCAATGTTTTGATTCTTGTTCGATGGGTAAAATCATCGAGCAAGCGCTTGAGCGCGGCGTCCAGACCAAGGTCATCAAGGATCGAGGGATGAAAGCGATAGGCCATGCGTCGGACGTCTTCTGAGAGAAGGAGGATGTCCTGCTGGCTTTGAGCCAGGGTGGCCCGAACCGATTCAGGCAGAGCCTGTTCGGGCTGTTCCAGCGTCCGAAGACCGAGAGCCAGCATCGCTAACCGCTGATTGATGTCGTCATGTAAGTCGTGCGCAATACGCCGCCGCTCTTCGTCCTGCACGGTCAGCAGGCGGCTGGTCAGGGCGCGCAGTTCCTCCTGAGTCTGGCGCAGCGCCAGTTCTTTCGCCGCAATTTCAGCCGTACGGATCTGCACCCGGGTTTCCAATGATTCATTGACGCGCCGGAGCAGCGTTTCCGTCTGTCGGCGTTGGGCAAGGAACAGGATCGGCGCCCAGATCGTGACCAGGCTGAGTGTCCGGTTCGACAGGGCCACCCAGAGGGGAACGCCGGGAATTGATGGGCCGAACCAGGCGCCGATAATGGTGAGAAGCGAGCATCCTGCGGCGGTCAGTACGGGAAGCCGGAGTGATGGACTGAGTGCGGCAAGAAATACCACGCCTGCGTAGAGCACGGCGTTCGCGACGCCCAACGGCAGTAGAAGATCGAGGCCAAAGAGCGCAAGGCTGACCCCAATGATAAGAATGTGAAGCATCTGCGGCTGAGGGGTCATGACATCCTGTCGGTTTTGTCAGGGCCAGGGAGTGCGGACGCATGCGGACCTAGCGCATTATGTGAGGGGGACGGGCGGCGCGGCAAGTAGGTCTGAGGTGGATCGATCGCAGAGAACGGTGGAAGTGGCAAAAATTAGGGCAGATTCTGACCGGTGTGGGGAAGTGGAAATGGCAGGCGGCTAAAGGGTGAGGCAATCAGCCCCACTTTGATCGCTGAACTGTCCAAGGGGGTTGACAGAGAATCGGGAGTTCAGTATCGTTCTGCCTCTTTTGAAAGGCTCCGATGCCTTCGTGTCGTTCCAGGTCACGAAGGGATTATATACACAGCGTCATTTGCATTTCGTTTCATGTTTTCGGGTTTGTGTCGTTCATCATACCAAGGAGGCCGGTCCATGTTCTTTCACACTTCACGGGTTTGTGTGCCTACCCGCATGCTCGGTGCGATGGCGGCGGTCGCTCTCTTATGGGCTCCGCTCGCATCCGCTGAGAGCGCATCGTCCCATGTGGCGATGAATCACCAGCTCCCCGCCTGGGCGGAGCAGCTCAAAGGTCAGACGATCGTCGAAGACGCCATGTCCGGAAGGGGCGAGCGGTCGGCGATGGTCGAGCAGCAGCATCAGCGCATCATGGAGCATATGACCCATGATCCGCAGGTCCAGGGCGTCAACACCGGGATGTACAACACCCAGTCCATGATGCACCAATACGGTGCGGGGGGGCAGGACATGTTGTTGGTGTCCGATCCCCGCATTGAGCCGGTGGCGATGGTGGGCGGCGGCAAGTGCCCCGCGACAGCCCCGGTGAAGCAGTACAACGTGTCCGCGATCAACGTCGAGATTACGCTGAATCAGTGGCTCGATTTTTATCCCGGCTACATGTACGTGCTGGATGAGAATCTCGACAAGGTCCGCGCAGAAGAAGCGACGAATAAAGCCGCGCGCGACAAGGAAGGCTTCGATCCCGGAGCGATCATTCCCGGCGTGCAGGCCCAGTGGATTCAACCGTTGACCATCCGCGCCAACCAGGGCGATTGCGTCAAGGTCAAGTTGAGCAACAAGCTGGAAGGCGGCGAAGAAGTCAGCCTCCACATCCATGGATCCTCCATGGTGGTGAGCGCAACGGGCGCCGCGGCCACCACGACCAACTCGGATACGATTGTTGCCAAGGATAAGAGCGGTGATTACGAGTGGTATATCCACCCGAACACCCAGGAAGGTGTCCGCCAGTTCCATACGTTCAGCAACGATCGTGAGCTGACTGTGATGGGCATGTTCGGCTCCTTCGTCGTGGAGCCCCGCGGATCTTCCTATTGGGAAGCGCTCGGCAGCGGTGACGCGACTCCGGCCAGCAGCGGCTGGCAGGTCATGATCAAGAATGGCACGGGTCCGGACTTCCGTGAGTTCGTGCTCTACTACCATGAAGTCGGCGACGAAGCCTTCCGCCCGTTGAATAAGAAGGGCGACTTCCTGCCGCAGCGCGATCCGTTGACGGACGCGTATCGTCCGGGTGGCCGCGCGATCAACTATCGCAGCGAGCCGTTCGGTATCAACAACATGCATGTGCAGCACGAGTATTTCGGTTTTGAAGACGAGTCGATGGGCTACAGCTCCTATACGTTCGGCGATCCGTCGCCGACGATTCCCCGTTCCTACATCGGTGATCCGGCGAAGTTCCGCTTGGTGCACGGTGGATCGGAAGTGTTCCACAGTCACCATCCGCACGGAGGCACCATCCGGTGGCCGCGCAGCCCGCGGGCGATCGATGACATGAACCTCTGGGCGACCAGCACCAACGGTCCGGTCAAGTATCCGGTCATCCGGGCCAAGACCGACCGTGTCGACGTGGAAGTTATCGGGCCGTCTGAAGCCCTCGATCTGGAAACCGAGTGCGGTTCCGGTCTCTGCCAGCAGCTGGCCGGCGACTTCCTCTTCCATTGCCATGTGGCGCACCACTATGTCGCAGGCATGTGGGGCTACTGGCGCGTGTACAACACGATTCAACAGGGTGATCTGCGGAACGACGTGATGCCGGACCTTCGTGAGTTGCCGGATCGCAAGGGCCGCATCAAGACCCCGATCGCGTCCGACAAGCTGGTCGGTCAGACCGTAGACTGGTTCGGTAAGCAGTTCACGATTACCGATAAGGGCAAGAGCAACTGGAAAGGCAACCCGGCCGTCATCAACATTAAGGATTGGGTCGCCATGCAGATGCCCACGATGGGCAAGCCTGGCCACAAGGATGACGAAAAGGGCCAGACCCAGTCATACGATGCCACCGTCCTGGATTGGACCTGGAACGGCAACGTGGCGATGAGCGAAAAGGAAAGCGAAGTCGATAATCCCAAGTACAAGTCCACGCATCCTGGCAAGCGGCACCCGATCATGTTCGAGCCGCTGACCGGTAAGGTCGCTTGGCCGCATCTCACGCCGCACTTCGGCCGGCGCGTGATGTTCTCGCCGAACCACGTCGGCGCACCCTGGCTGGAGATGATCCGCCGGGATGCCAATGGCGAAGAGAGCGTCGATCAGGCACTTCCCGGTGAGAACGGTGTCTGGAGCCTCTGCCCGGAGAATGCCGGACGGAAGAGCTACAACGTCCACTTCGTGAAGATGCCGATCAAGATCGCGAAGGCACAGGGGAAAGAGCCGCCGGTGATCGATCCGAACGGCTTGATCTATGTGCTCCATGAAGAGGAAGCGGCGATCCGCGCCAACGACGATCTGAAGTACCCGTTGGTGGTTCGCGGCAATATCTATGATTGCATCGACTGGACGCTGACCAGCGAGTGGGACGACGACGACTACACGAACTTCCAGTCGTCGAAGATCAACACGCACTGGCATTTCCTGCAGTTCGACAACCAGGCTTCGGACGGTGTGATCACCGGCTTCTCGTATGAGCAGTCGGTTCGCCCGTTCACGATGCTGGATAAAAAGACCAAGAAGGGCCTCCCGGCCCCGATGAACACCGCGTTGACGGCGGCAGCCAAGAAGGGCGCCAGCAGTATCACGGTGAAGAACGCGAAGCAGTACCACGTGGGCACCTTGCTCCTCGTCGGTGCCGACAACGTGAAGGGTAACGAAATCTCCCGCATCAAGGCGATCAACGGGAATACGATTGTCTTAGCGAGGGGTTTGAAGAACGACCATCCGGCGAACGACATCATTACGGTGGAATTCGTTCGGCAGCGGTTCTGGGTTGATGCGGACGTGGGGACCGTGTTCTGGCACGACCATGCGTTCGGTGCGACCACCTGGCCGCACGGCGGGTTCGGCACCTTCATCGCCGAGCCGGTCGGTTCAACCTATCATGATCCGAAGACCGGTAAGGACATCCGGAGCGGCCCCATCGCCGACATCCGGACCGTTGAGCCGGTGGGTCATGGCGTGAACAACAGCTTCCGCGAGTTGATGGTGCAAGTGCACGACACCGTGCCGCATACCGTCAACATTGTGACCGCTGGCAATCCTCCCGGGCAGCCGATCGAAGTGGCGCTCGAAGCGGGGAAGACCGTGTCGTTCATGATGCCGGACAAGTTGTACATGACGCCGATGCCGTTCTTGAACGGCGGCACACATACGACCGGCAGCGGTCTGAACTTCCGGGCCGGTCCCATCGCCCAGCGGTTGGCGACCAATCCGGATTCGTCGCAGATTTTCAACAGCAGCATCCACGGCGATCCCTATACGCCGACTCTGCGTGCTTATGTGGGAGACACCATGGTGTTCCGTCTCCTCCATACCCTCATGAACGAGTCGATGGTTTGGACCTTGTCCGGCCATACGTTCTTGACGGAGCGCTATGCGGGTGATGCCAACCGGAAGAATTCGATTCATATCGGGATTGCCGAGCGCTACGACCTCGTAGTACCGCAAGCCGGTGGATCGCGTTTCCAGGCTGGCGACTACATTCACTTCAACGGCCGGTCTTCAAAGTTCTCCGAAGGCGGCTGGGGTATCATTCGTGTCTACGACAAGGAACAGGCCGACCTGAAGAAGCTCACGTCGGGCTTCTCCAGCAAGGGCGAAATCCCGAAGTCATTGCCGGTCTGTCCGGCCGATGCTCCGGTGAAGTCGTTCAACGTGGTGGCTTTGGATTTCCCGTCCATGAAGTTCAACGCGAAGGCCCCCGAGACTATCGAAGTGGACTTCGAGCGGAAGATCCTCATGACCAATCCCGAAGCGAAGATCTATGCCCTGGAGGAAGATACCGCCAAGGTGGCGAGCGGCGCGCAGCCGATGCCGCTGACTCTTCGTGTCAACATGGGGGATTGTGTAAAAGTCAATCTGAAGAACAAGATGAAGGAGAGCAAGGCGTCCTTCTCGGCCATCGGGTTGGCGTTTGACCCCAAGGAATCGATGGGCGCCAACGTCGGCAATAACCCCGGCGATCAGACGATCGCTCCGGGCGCCGAGCGGACCTATACGTACTATGCGGATCCTTTCAATGGAGAGACGACCTCGTTGGTCTGGGATTGGGGCAATGTGATGACCAATCCGCGCAACGGGCTGTTCGGCGCCATTGTAGTGGGCCCGAAGGGTGCGAAGTATCGTGATCCGAAGACCGGTGCCGATCTTACGAACAAGAATGCCTGGGCGGCCGACGTGATCCTGGATCACTCGATGCCCGGGATGGAGAATCGGCCGAACTATCGTGACGTGGCGTTGTTCTTCCAGGACGAAGACAACATCATCGGCACGAGTTTCATGCCCTATGTGCAAAATGTGGCCGGTTTGACCGGTGTGAACTATCGGTCTGAACCCTACAAGTTCCGGGAAGAGCAGGGTTGTTCGTTGGGCAAGGTGTTCCAGCCTTGCAAGGCCGACAAGCCTGAGGATCCGGCAACGCCTCTGATCGAGGCGCATGCGGGCGATCCTGTCCGGATTCACATCCTGGGTGTGAGCAACGAACAGAACGGGATGTTCAGCGTGGAGAAGCACGAATGGCCGATCGAGCCGTTCATGCGCGGCGCTGACCAGATCAGTGTCGTTGAGTTCTCCGGTTCCGAGACGATTGACGCCTTTATCCCCTCGGCGGGCGGTCCGTACCGTCAGCCAGGCGACTATGTGTACAGCAACCAGCGGTTGCCGTACTCACAGTCAGGCCAGTGGGGCTATGTGCGGGTGTTGCCGTCCGGTGATCAGCGGTTGTTGCCGCTGCACGGGACTGGCGCCGGGATGAAGAGTGCATCGGTTGGACAGCCGATGCAGGTGATCCCGGTTGCAGCGAAGTAACATCTTTTCTCCTACGGCCCAGTAGGAATGAGGGATGAGATGGAAGGGGGAAGCCACGAGGCTTCCCCCTTTTTCTTTCTAGCGGCCATTTGATACGATGGCGCATCTGGACTATAGGCTTCGGCATGGAGGGATCTACTGTGAATAGTCATGCAGGACTGAAGCGGGCGGGTGCTAGGGCGATGGCGGCGATCTCGTTGCTGGTCATGGCGATGGGTGCAGGGGCAGCCTCTGCCTATGATGTGATTGATGTGCCACATGGCGGGTCGATTGAAGGTGTCGTGCGTCTAGATGGCGGTATCCCGGAGCCTAAGGGATTCAATCTCATTACGTTCCCGGACCCGGCTTACTGCGGACGAATTTCAAACGGCCGGGGTTGGAGGTTGTTGCGCGATTTTGTTGTGAGCCCGGACGCCGGACTGAAGGACGCGATTGTGCTGCTCGAAGGTGTGGAGGCGGGTAAGCCGTTTGAAACGTCGGTTCCTTTGATCGAAGCGCGGGATTGTATGTTTCAACCGTTCATGACGATCGTGCGGAACGGTCACGCCGTGGAAGTCATCAACATGGATCCGGTGATGCATGATATTCAGGGATATGAAACGTCTCCGGAAGCCGGCGCCAGGACATTATTCAACACTCCGCTGGTCATGAATCATCAGCACCACCGCGGCGACATCCATGCCATCCACAATCACGCGCCGGGCAAGTCGCTGGTCGGACCGGTTTATCTGAACAAGGGCCGCCGGACCTTTTATATGCAGTGCGGCTTCCATGCGTACATGGAAAGTTGGGCGATGGCGGTCAACAACCCCTACTATGCGCTGACCGATGGTACGGGGGCTTTCAAGATCGACAATATTCCACCGGGAACCTATCAGTTGGTAGTGTGGCACCCACAGACCGGTCCCGGCCTGACGAAGATGGTCACGGTTCAGGCAGACGGCACGTTGAAGGAACAGCTCTCGCTGCAGGCTCCCAAAGGAAATCGGTCCGCCTACAAGGTGATGGACAATCCCCGTTTTGGCCCGGAGTCTCTGGGTTACTCGATTGACATCCAGCCGTTTGTGGAACATCAGCATTGATGGGATCTTCAGTCTCTCCTCGTATGAGGGCGCGAGTCGGGTCGGTATGTCTCGTGCTCTCGGTCCTGTCAGGCATTGCCGTCGACTCAGCCCGAGGCAGTGAGTCGGCGGCACCGGTCGTCGAATTTTCCGGGACACTCATCAAGCAGGTTGAAGGCCGGCAACATCAGGCCCAGGTGTTTGCGAAAGGTGACCGGATTCGTTTGGAGTATAAGTATGCGCTGAAGACCGACTACGGGTATGCCGCGATTGAGATTATTCGCTTGGATAAAGCTGAAACCTGGTATCTTCTCGCACAGCGGAAGGAGCTTCTGGTGACGCCGGTGGATGTGGACGATGTGTTGCCGGTTCGACCCGCATTGCCCGGCGAAAAAGAACGGGTCTTGATCGGCGATGCGACGGCGGTCGGCCGGCCCGCGCAGTTGTTCGAGGTGCAGACGGATCGCCATGGCCGGGTTGAACGGTTCTTTGAATGGGTTGATGTGGAAGCCGGGATCGTGTTGAAACTGGTGAGCCGCGATCGAGACTGGTCCGTGGAGTACGAACGGATCCGGCTCTCTCCCCAGCCGGACTACTATTTTGATGAGCCCCCCGGGTATAAAAGACGGGCAGGTCCCGCAGGTCCAAGAGTGCAGGGGTAGCGGGTCGACAAGGAACTTTGATGACGCAAATGGTTCGCAAACAGGGTGTTGTGGCAGTCGCAGGATTGTTGTGCGCGCTTGCATGGCTCGATCCGTCTGTGCTGACGGCCGGGGCGTCGGCCGTTCCCAAAGAAGCCCAGACGGCTTTTGAGAAGAAAGCCTATCAGCAGGTGCTCGATGAACTGGCGAAGCTCGATAAGGACAAAACTGCTGCTCCCGATGTCAGGCGGCTCAAGATCCGGTCCCTGATCAATCTGGGCAAGCCGAAAGAAGCGTTGGATGAGTACGATCTGCTGGCCCAGTCACTGAAACGCGACGATGAACCGGTGCTTCGTGAGGTGGCGCTGGGTTTGATTGTGGTGCTCGTGAAGGATATGCGCGAGCAAATGCGTGGGGCCGCCTACACGGCATTGAAGGAAATCGACTCCCATGAGGCGGTGCCCCTGTTCGAGGATGGATTGAGCGATGGGTCCGGGCCGGTGCGCGTATTAGCGGTCGAAGGGCTGGGTCGCTCGGAAGCCGGCCGGAAGTCGAAGAAGTTACGCGGGGCGATTGAGGATCAGGCGGGGCTGGTGAAGGCACGTGTGGTCAAAGTGCTTGGACGTTCCGGGGATTCTTCTTTGCTGCCCCTTATCGAGGCTGCGACGAAAGACGAACTCTCGCCAGTACGGATTGCCGCGTATGCGGCGCTCATCCGGCTGGGGAAGAAAGAGGCCTGGGATGAATTGCGGAAGATCGCCGATGCAGCCAATCCGGATGATCGGACCGATGCCCTGCGGGCGATCGCCGATCTGAAGGATCAGCGGGGCGCGCCTCTCATGATGGAGCTCTTGACCTATGCACAGCCTTCCGTGCGAGGGACTGCGGCGAGAGGGTTGGGGCAACTCGGACGGAAAGAGGCTCGCGAGAAGATCGAGCTGTTATTAAAAGATCCTATCCCGGCCGTACGAGAGTCGGCGGTATCGAGCCTGGCCGAGTTGGGCACCGTTGAATCTGTACCAGCTATCAAGCAATTGCTAGGGGATGGACAGGTGACGGTACGGGCGGCGGCGGTAGCATCCCTGCTCCAGCTCGGCCAATCGTTTGAGCTGGTGGCTGAGACGGCCCGAGCGCTGGCGCAGCAAAGCGATACGGCTTCTCGCGCCTCGATTGCGTTTGCGCTCGGAAAGGCGACCAAGGCGAATGCCAAGGACGCAGTCGTATTTTTGAGTGGTCTCACGGCGGATTCACTGCCCGGTCCCAAGATTGTTGCTCTTCGGTCCCTGGGCCACATTGGAGATCGTGAGGTAATTCCCTTGATGATGGAGGGGATGCACGATTCCAATGAAGCAGTTCGGGCGACGGCGGCAGGAGGGCTTTTGCATCTGCTCCAATCGAAACCATAGTGGGGGCAGATGAGTTGGCCCTCTTGTTTCAGATTGACAGGGTACGGTAGACTTTTATATATATACTCGGTCCACGATCAGCCTCGCCAGCGTGATAGCGATCGAGTACACCAGAGAGGAAGTTGTCCCTTCCATTCCTCTCACCAGGCCGGTGGTTTGACGGAAGGGAACCACAAGTGACAAATCAGGGTAGTTAGTTCATCACAAGGAGGCAGTCTCATGAAGAAGGGTGCGTTATCAGTTGTGTTTGGTGCGGCCGCGGTGGCGTTGGTGGCAGCCCCGCTCTTGGCCAATGCCGGCGGAACCGTTGCCGGGAAAGTGACCTATGCCGGGAAAGCTGAGCAGAAGGAATTCTCCTTCGCCAAGTTCCCGAACCCCAAGTTCTGCCCGAAGAACCCGAACAAGAGCTTGATGGATGGCGATAAGCGCTTCTTGAAGACCATCGAAGTGGGTAAGGATGGCGGTCTGAAGGGTGCGGTCGTTGCCGTGGTCGATATCGAAGACAAGGCGTTCATGGATGGGTACGCGGGCACCGAAGTTGTCGCGGCGTTCTGCGAGTTTCTTCCCTTCGCGGGCGTGGTTGTGAATAACAAGAACTTCAAGGTTGAAAACACCGATGCCGATCCGGACGATCCCAAGTCGGTCCAGGGTGTGCTTCACAATCCCCATAGCTTCGTGGTGAAGGGTTCGAGCTCCGCAACCGGTTTCAATATCGGTTTGGCCAAGAAGGGCGACAAGCTCGAGAAGCCAGTGACCTTCCGCGGCGGTGCTGAGAAGGATGGCTTCTATCGTTTACAGTGCGACCAGCATGAGTTCATGCAGTCGTTCTTCCTCCCGGTGACGAATGCACATTTCGCCGTGGTGAAGGACGATGGGTCGTTCGAGCTCAAGGATGTCCCGGCCGGCAAGCACAAAGTGGTGGCCTGGCACCCGTTTGCCGCCAAGGGTAAGAAGGTGGAGTTCGAGGTGGATGTTCCCGAAGGCGGGAAGGCTGACCTCAAGGCTGAAATCAAGTAAGCCGGTTTCCAGCTTTAGCGGGATCACCCCGCCACAAAGGGCAGCGGAGCAATCCGCTGCCCTTTGTGTTTCTGCTGAGTTTTCCCCCGGCTGAGTCGCCTTGCCTTTCACTTTCTGAACTGGGTAAGATGCCAATTTTCTGAATCAGAATGCGTCAAGGGGATTGGTGTGTCACGAGAACTCTCGCTCGCCGAAATCTTTCAACTCGGGTACTACTGGGAGACGAAAATTCTCCTTACGGGCGTGCGCCTGGACCTCTTTTCCGCTCTCGACGGAAAACGGAAAACGGCTCAGGAGGTCGCCAGCCGTCTCGGCGCCCATGAGCCGACTCTGACGCTCCTTTTAAACGCCTTGGTTGCGATGCGGTTGCTGAATAAAGAGAGCGAATCCTACGGCAATTCCGCGGCGGCGGCCACTCATCTCGTCAAGCATTCCCCTCAATATATCGGGCACTTGCTCCTGCTGCACGATGCGGAATGGGAGAACTGGGGAAAGTTAGAGCAGACCATTCGAACAGGGCAGCGGGCCGTCGATCGACATGTCTTTGAGACGGATCCCGAGCTGGGCACCAATGTGCTCGCCG
>JACOEJ010000008.1:48074-60465 GCA_024998645.1 Nitrospira sp. | reverse complement strand
AGGAACTGGCCGCAGAGACGCAAGCCAAGGTCTCAGCCGAATTGATCGCACAAGCCTGGACACGCATCGGCCTCACCACAGAGGCCTCACCGGACGAGTACCGGCAATTTGTCGCCAACGCACAACGTGCCGGATTTATTCGCACGGCTCCCGACTTATCCCGCTTGATCGAAAGGCTGAACTGACATGCTGACATCGGACGGCCCGTCGGCCAATACCGCCTCCAGCAAACTCGTTCTTGAACATATTTCGAAGTCCTTTCAGACGAGTTCGTTGAATGTGCAGGCACTCGATGACGTGACACTCCGCATCGCCGAAGGAGAATTTGTCTGTCTCGTCGGCCCCAGCGGCTGCGGCAAATCGACCTTACTCAACATCATTGCCGGTCTCGACCGGCCTGATCGCGGGCTGGTCCAGGCCGACGGCCAAACCATTGCCGGTCCCGGCCCTCACCGTCTCATGATGTTTCAGGAAGCCGCGCTCTTCCCGTGGCTGACGGTATTGGGCAACGTCCTCTTCGGATTGAAACTCAGCAACGGATTGAATGCCGCGGAGCGTCAGGAGAAGGCCGAATATTTCCTGGAACTCGTCGGGCTGAAGCGGTTCATGCATTCCAATGTCCATGAACTCTCCGGCGGCATGAAACAACGCGTCGCCCTGGCCCGCGCGCTGGCGCCGAACCCCAGCGTGCTCTTGATGGACGAACCCTTTGGAGCACTCGACGCCCTCACGCGAGAACAACTATACGGCGATATTCAACGCATCTGGAGCCAGCATCGCAAGACCATCGTTTTCGTCACGCACAACGTGCGGGAAGCCGTGTGTCTCGGAGACCGCGTGATCCTGTTTTCGCCGAACCCCGGACGAATCCGCGAAGAATTCGCCATTCCCCTTCCGCGCCCGCGCGATATCAACAGCGTGGATCTCGCGCGTTACGCCACGGAGATTACCCGTGTTCTGAAAGGCTATGTTCAGACCGAGGTGGCAGGATGATCGTACGGTGGCTGTCCGCATCGCTGTTTTTCCTGGCTCTCCTGGCGGCATGGCACCTTGCCGTGAAGGCCAAGATCTGGTCGCCACTCCTGTTGCCGTCTCCCGTAAGTGTCTTCGACTATCTGCGGTCTGCCGTGGAAGACGGCACACTCTGGGAGGCCACCGTCGTCACCGTGCGCCGGCTCCTTATCGGATACGGACTCGGCATCCTTGCAGGACTTCCCCTGGGTCTCCTCACCGCCTCATCCCGCTGGTCGCAAGATACCATCGGTGTCCTCGCGCTGGGACTCCAGACACTCCCGAGCGTCTGCTGGGTACCGCTCGCACTCCTCTGGTTCGGGCAAACCGAATCCGCCATGCTCTTCGTCGTGGTGATGGGAACCCTCTGGTCGCTGATTCTGGCCACCGACAACGGCGTACGGACGATCCCGCCTATCTATACCCGCGCAGCCCGCAGCATGGGGTCGACCGGACTGCATACCTGGACGCATGTGGTCCTGCCGGCGTCACTGCCCTTCCTCCTGAGCGGCATGAAGCAAGGCTGGGCATTCGCCTGGCGGTCGCTGATGGCGGCGGAGATCTTCGTCACCATCCTGACCGGATTCGGTCTCGGACATCTGCTGCACTATGGACGCGAACTTAATGCGATGGATCAAGTCATTGGCGTCATGCTGGTGATTGTTTTTATCGGGCTGGCCGTCGATAAAACGCTCTTCGCTCCGATCGAACGATTTCTCCACCGCCGATGGGGAACCGGCCGTTCATAGACCACAAACCGCATTACACAACATGACATACGCTACCCTGGGCTTAGATCGGATCGGCTGACACCCGTTCACGCCCTGTGGTACCGTACGCCATGTCATCTGCACAGCCCGGCTTCATCGCGCGTCTTTCCATCGGCAAAAAACTCGCCGTTGCCTTCGGCTTGATCCTGCTGCTCCTCATCGGCAGCTTCTCCACGACGCTCGTCTATCTATCCCGCGTAAACAGTTATGTCGATCGCCACCAGCGCATTACCATTCCCGGCGTCATCACTGCCTCGGAAATGCTCCGCAACGTGGGGGAGATCGAAACCCGCATGCATCATGTCCGGGAACATCTCTCCGGTGCAGACCGTTCCGCCGGCTTTGAGGTTATTGCCGGGATCGAACGACGCACCCTCACCGCCCTCGACACCTATCAGGCCACCCACGCCGCCCGCACCCATCCCATCCTCTTTGGAATGTTGGAACAACATGGTCGGATCGACCTCGCCGAACAGGAAGACCAGGCGATCGTCGCCATTGCGGACGGCATTACCTCCTTACGCGCACAGCGGGAAGATCTGGCGGTCGCACGTACAACACACCTCACTGAACCGATCGCCGCAGAAACGACCTATGAACAAGCAGCCGCGCGCACACAGGACGCCATTGCCTCCTTGATTGAAGTGCACCGGAAAATCGATGTGGAAATGAAGATCGAGGGCGACAGACTGGTCGATCAAGCCCGGACCATGGTGGCCGGCATCATCGGCGTGCTCGGGCTCCTGATCGTGACTGTCTATGCGATCATGAAGCGGCAGGTCGCCAATCCGCTCAGGCGTCTTGCGGCGACCGCCGATCGTGTCGCCCATCACGATCTCTCTGCACAATTCGAGGCCTGGCCCAGCCGGGATGAAGTCGGCGCGCTTGCCGGTTCGCTCACCACCATGCTGACAAGTTTGCGGGATCACAGCACGGCCCTGATGCGAAAGACCAAGGAACTGGAAGCCTTTACCTATTCGATCGCTCACGATCTCAAAGGGCCTCTACGCGAAATTGAGGGATTCTCCTCCCTGCTCGAAAAACAGTTTACCGATTCGAATGACGCACAGCTCCAGCATCACATCGGCATCATCCGCGCCTCTGCCCTCCGCCTGACCCACATGATCGACGCGCTGTTGAAATATTCGCGGCTGGAGCAGCAGGATCTCCCGCGCATCCGTTTCAATGTCCTCGAAATGATTTCCAGCCTTCTCGTCGACCGGCAGCAATTCCTGGCAGGTACCAAAGCGAAGATTACCGTGAACCTGCCGTTCTCAGATCTGTACGGCGAGCCGGTCAGCGTGCGGCAGGCCATCACGAATTTATTGGACAACGCGCTGAAGTTCTCCCGGCACACGGCTACACCGGCTATCACCATCGGCGGACAACGGACACCGACTGAACATATTCTCTGGATTCGCGACAACGGCATCGGCTTCGACGCAGGCCAGGCCGATAAAATCTTCGGGCTCTTCGAGCGGCTCCATAGTCCGGGCGAATATGAAGGCACCGGCGTCGGCCTTGCCATCGTCAAACTGGTGCAGGAAAAGCACGGCGGACGAGTCTGGGCGGAATCCACCGTCGGCCAAGGCAGTACATTCTTCATCGCCTTTCCCAACCAGGTGCACTGATGCGCACACTCATCATCGACGACGAAGAATATGTCCGCATGGTGCTTGAGCAGGCCCTTCGTGAGGAGGGCTGCCAGGTCACGGCGGTGAAACAGGGCCAGGCCGGTATCGATGTTTTGCAAACCGCTCCCTTCGATTGCGTGATTACGGATCTGCGGATGCCCGGCATGGATGGGCGGGCGGTGCTGAAGTGGATCGCCGAGCATCAGCCCGATGTCGATGTGCTGATGCTGACCGGCCACGGCGACGTGAAAGATGCCGTCGATGCGATCAAGCAGGGAGCCTGGGACTTCCTCGTGAAAGAGACCCCCTTTGACGCCGGCGTGGTGAAAGCGGCGCTGACCAAGCTCAAGACGGTCCGCGCGTTGAGAAAAGAGAACCTGGCCGCCCGTCATGGCGGATTCACGCGTGACGTGATCGTGGAAGGGCCCAGTCAGGCCTGGCAGAAGCTCAGGGCTCAGATCACGCAGGTTGCCCCATCCAACGCACCGATCCTCATTCAGGGAGAGACCGGTTCCGGTAAGGAAGTCGTCGCCCGGCTGCTCCATGATTTCAGCCGGCGAGCCAGCGGCCCGTTCCTGGCTATCAACTGTGGCGCTGTCAGCCGCGAGTTACTTGAAAGCGAACTGTTCGGCCATGAAAAGGGGGCCTTCACAGGCGCCACCGGAACCAAGATCGGCCTGATCGCCGCTGCAGAAGGAGGCACCCTCTTCCTTGATGAACTCGGCGAGATGCCGGGCCCGATGCAGGTCAGTCTTCTTCGCTTTCTCGATCGCAACGAGTATCGCCCGGTCGGCAGCACCCGTACCCTACAAGCCGACGTGCGCATCGTCGGCGCCACGAATCAGGACATACAGGAACTCATCCACCAGGGTCGCTTTCGCGACGACCTCCTCTATCGCATCAATACTGTAACGCTCCGCGTGCCGCCGCTGCGCGAGCGGACCGAGGATCTCCCCATCTTGATCAGCCACATCCTGCAGACGCTCCGGATTCCCGGCACCACCAAAAGAACCATCTCCACAGACGCCTTGCAGCGCCTCACCGCCTATGCATGGCCCGGCAACGTCCGTGAGCTCCGGAATGTGATCGAACGGATCATCTTGATGGGCACAGGAACCGGCCCCATCACCCAGGCTGAGGTCGAGCACGTGCTGCCGAAGTCTACAGGTACTCCTCAGACAGACAATCCCCCAGAACTGACCTTGGATGAAATCGAACGGCGACACATCCTGCGCGTGCTCGACTCGAGCGAGGGCAATAAAACCGCCGCTGCCAAGACCTTGGACATCGACTACAAAACGCTGCTGGCCAAACTCAAGAAGTTCGCCATCGACAAATAGGTTGTTTTCCAACCGCCCCCTGCTCTCACCCTCTCGATAACTCCGTCCACAATCATAGGCAACTCACGCGCCGCGCCTGAACCGAGCACCAAGTCAAAACATCAATTCCCTTGGCAACCAGCCGATCGTTTCTTATGATGCCAGAGAGTTTGGGAGAACCGATGTCGCAGTCCAACGCACAGCCTAAACGCCTCATTGAACTGCGAAAACACCAACGCATTATCACGCCGTCCAGCGCCCTCTTTTCATTTAAGCAGCTTGTCGTCCCAGCCCAACTCCTGGATGATGTCGAAGGTGAAGGCGCCCTGATCGATCTCTCACTCGGCGGGTGCCGTCTCCTCAGCGAGACCCCGCTCGCCCTTGGCCGGGAATATCACCTGATTCTGCAAATCTCCGTTGAGCGCCCCCCCATTCCGGTCGAAGCCGCGGTCGTCCGCTGGATTGAAGACAACACCTACGGCCTCAAGTTTACCTCGATCAACATTCACGACGAATCCCAGCTCCGGGATCTCCTCATCGAGATCCGCCGACCCATCAACTAACTCTGTCCCTCACCATTTCTGATCGCTCCATTGCCCCAGACGCACGATACAGTCTGTCGATACGGGAAACACTCGCGCTCGCCAATGCGCGCATGTCAGGAGTAAACGCGTCGGGCGTCTCCGACTTTCATTCTCCCCGCTGACGGATCGGACACCTTATGAATCGATTCGACAATGGCCCCCTGCCTATTGGACAATAGCGCCGATCTCATTGCGTCATGCCCTACAGGCAAGGAGCCTCGCCTATGAACCGGTCTGACATCTCAGGGGAACAGCAGGCACAAGAGCAGTTCGGCACAACCAACCGAGCCGCCGCGTTTCAAGCCAATCAAATACTGGATCATTTGAATGGTCCGATGCAGCAGTTCATCGCGCGCCAAGAAATGGCCTTCATTGCCACGGCCAGCGCCAGTGGCGCCTGTGACTGTTCCTTTCGTGCCGGCACCAGGGGATTCGTTGCCGTGCTGGACGAGAAGACGCTCGTCTATCCGGAATATCGAGGCAACGGCGTGCTGGCCAGTGTGGGCAACATCATGGAGAACCCCCACATCGGCATGGTCTTTCTCGATTACTATCTGACGACGATGGGCCTCCACGTCAACGGTAAAGCACACATACTCACTCCGGGCGAGATGGAAGGCATGCCGAATATCCCCGCCAGCATTCTCGAAGCCATGCAGATCAAAGGCGGCCGGCGGCCGGAGGCCTGGATCCAGGTGAACGTCGAAGAAGCCTATATCCATTGCTCAAAACACGTGCCGCTCATGAAGCGCCTCGATAAGCACATCGCCTGGGGGAGTGACGACGACTTCGTCAAAGGCGGAGACTTCTTTAGGGTAAAGAAAGAACCGATGGGGTGACCAGACGATTCGTACAGCTCCGGTTCGACCCGCTACGGGCAGACCGCAACAGCATTGACTTCACTGAGCGAAGATTGGATATCACTCAAGATCTGGTTTCGACTGTCGTCAAATGACAAATATCCCATAAAGCTGTGGCCACCAGAGTACAAAGGTGTGAACGACGTAAGAATCGGGTTCGGCCCCCAGTTGGTATTCGCATCGAGGGTTGCAGGCAACAGGACGTCAATCGCTCCGATCAGCAGATCCCCGGTCGATGTCCGATACCTGCCATTTCCCTTCACCAATGTATCTGGTGTGGCCACCCCGACAATCTTCAGCGCCCCTGCAGCAGGAGCTGGTGCCGGAGACGGTCCCACCGCCGCATCGTACGCAGCATTGGCATAGAGATTCCCTTGCGAATGAGGCACCACCACCACGCGCCGGCACAATGGCGGCGTTAGTTGGGCTCGATAGGCATTGGCATGCCGCTGTACCGCCGCCTGATCGATCTGGTTCGTCTGCGTCATGGGCCCCTGCAACAACGACACCATCGTCGGACCAAGTGAGACGAAGGTCTCCAGCTTCCGCCACATGTCGGACGGGTTAATACCCAACCGTTGCTGTCCGGCCTCCGTGAAATCTTTGACTGCTCCTGACGTGGGGTTATAGTTCAGGAAGAAGAGATAACAGGAGGATTGAATGTTTGCTGGCATCGCAGGCAATCGAGTCAAGAACTCCATCTCCAGCTTCCCGCCATTCAGCCTCGCTTCATCGAGCGTAGTGGTTACGCCATTCACATAATAGATAGACGTGCGTGGAGCGGCTCCATTCTGACAAGCAGCCTGAGGCGAAAATTGCCCCCAACTCGGGGTTGTCCACAACACCAACGCCGCCAACAGACTCAACTTCAGAGACACCCGGTTCATATGCATGCTCCCACCCATTGATCAGCCGGGAGTAACGGGATATTCACCGCCGCAGCCTGGCTGTCGGCTTTCAAGTAGGCTTCGGATCGTGGGTTGGTATCCAGCATTCTCGCCCGCAGCTCGACAAACACGGGATGAAAATCTGTCGGACGCCGAGCCATCAGACATTCCAGCGCGCGAAACCGCTCGGTCACATGCGTAATAGACTTGGCCGCATCATCCGCATCCAGGATAGACGACTGTGCCGCCTTGGCATATTGCCGCAAGGCCTTATTGGTATCAACATTTGCAGGAACTGGATAGGCTGTATCGATATAGGTCTCGACATCGTCCCGCACTCCGTCATTGTTGGCATCGGTCCCCGCCAACGACGATGCAACTGCAGTAGGTGGTGAGGACGTCTCGCTGCCGCACCCGGCGAAGAGCGCCAGCAGCAAGATCACACCGACAGTTCCCTCTCGCCGACCAATGAGCATGCTCAACCAGCCTCTCCATTTCGTAAGCAAAACCCTGGTTACCTTACAGCTCGACTGTCCGCGAAAGCAATCCTCAGGCCGACTGCCAGAACACCGGGAATTGCCCTTGTGGTAGATGCAAAGAACGTTACCTAGCCCGATAAGACTATCCGGACAACCTGACCCGCAGCGGGAAGCAGATGACCGGTGCGAGGGCCTTCAGATCCCCTCGCACCGCGGGAACTTACTTCTTCTCGACGATGTCGCTCTTCATCGGACCAAGCACGCCTAACAACTCATCCTTCTCGGTCTTCCCGACCTTGTGATGATCCAGAGCCGCCACCAGGTCTTCCACCAATGCACCGAACGCGGCATCAGACACGCCCATGCCGGCATGCGTCTGTTTCATCGTACGCCCCGTATACTTACAGGGGCCGCCGCTCGCTTCACAGATCTGATTGACGAGATGCATCTTGAGTTTCACGAGATCCGTACTCGCGAAATATCCGTTGATCCGCTTATCGCCTCCGACATTACCCACAAACGTCTCTACTACCGCCGTGATCGCACCCTTGCCGCCCAATCGTTCATATAACAACCTGCCTTTGGCCTCATCAGCCGCATAGGCCGATCCAACACACAGCACACTCATGACAACCATGCCCACCACACTCTGTCGCTTCATCGCACACCCCCTGCATTGATTGATAAATGGGACTTACCGTCCCTCCCAGCCGCCCACGAACTCCTGCCATCGACGCGCCTGATCGGCCTCTCCTCCGGGAATATAGTCCGGGCAATCGAGCCGCAATTGCCCCTCCCCCAGCGGCTTATTCACGAATCCACAATGATGCGGGCGCACAGCATCGGCGTGGACATACGGCTGAAAGTACGTGCATCCAGCGCACATACGCGTGACCGAGACCACCCCCTGCTCTTGCAGGGAATGCATCACTTTGGTCAGCCCTCGCAAAAACACCGCCTGCTCATCCGGAGTCAGACTCTTCACCCCGGCCTGCACCACCTCCGTCCATCCCGTCGTCTGCTTCGCTTCAAGCAGCCCTGCCGCCGTAAGCGTCAGGAGCAACGCCCGCCGGTCTTCTGCGGACCGTTCTTTCTTGACCAGCTTCTTCTCGACAAGCGTCGTTACCGCATCGCTCACGGTCGCCGCGGTTAGACACAGTTCGCCTGCCACGTCGTTCAGCCGCACGGCCTTCGTGGCCCGGTCGGCCAACAGAGCAAGAATCTGTCCTTGCGTCGGCGTCAGCTTGCGCGCCGTGCCACCCTCCCATGCCTGGCTCCGCAATGCCGTCGCGATCTTCCCCAATCCAACTGTAATGTGATCGACAATCGTTTTCTCACTCTGCATCGGCAATCGCTTTCCCATTGGGCCGCTCCTCTATGCAGACAACGCCACAATGAATCCACCCGACTCTCGAAACTCTTCTTGTTGATGTTCCGTGAACATGACCAAGGGTTCCTGATGGCAGAACCGGCACTCCTCCGTTGTCACCGCGATCGCCGCATGTCCCTGCGCCGCCACATACTCATTCGCCAACCTGAGTGCCGTCGCCTGGTCTCCCGTCATCACGTCAAAGTGCAGCGTCTTTCCCGGCACCTCCACCCACGTATCGAACACCTTCAGCACATCCACAACGGCTCCTTTCCGGCAACATCATGCCAATTAATTAAGCACTCCTAAACATATAGCAAGGAGTCCTACATTTTTGCAAGTCCCTCTATCGAGGGGGATCGCCTGAACAATCGCATCCACCGGCTTCACCTTGCAGGCCCTTGATTTGGGAGGAGCACCGACGAAAGGAAAACGGACGAGACAATTCAGCACCGCACGGAAGACCAACTTCCCGGCAAACCCGGCATCGCGTACTGGCCTTATTCTTGATGTGAGGCAAACCGCGGAACAGGAAGAAGAATCGATGAGGAGAAAGAACCGCACATGCGCGGTGAGATTCCAGCAACAAAACGGGCCGGGCAATCTTCTCGCAGCAGCTGGCCTGGCGCGTTCCCATGAGCCGACGCTACGCGACCTGCCACCATCGTGGCAGGTCCGATACCGAACCCGCGTCCTCTACTACGGGCGCGCGCCGACAACGATCAGATTATGACGACTTCTGCTTGGCCCTCGCCAAGGCTAATGCCATGGCCATCGTCCCGCCGGGCGGCGGCTGCCGATCCACAGGACGTTGAGCCATTGGCTGGCGGCGCCCCTGCGATTCGCGTGACGCCCCTGCGCAGGCCTCCACTTGTGGCGGACGAGAGGCGGAGTTACTCCCAGGCGCGTCGTCAAGACGCATCGTCAAGGAGATGCGCTGACGCTTCACGTCAACATCCATCACCTTCACCTTGACGATCTGACCGGGCTTCACCACCTCGTGCGGATCTTTGACGAACTTGTTCGCCAAGGCAGAGACGTGTACGAGACCGTCCTGGTGCACACCGATATCGACGAACGCACCAAAGGCGGCGACATTTGTCACAACCCCTTCCAGGATCAGGCCGGGCTGCAGATCGGCCAATGACTCAACGCCCTCCAGGAACGTCGCCGTCTTGAATTCAGGGCGCGGATCGCGACCGGGTTTTTCCAGCTCCGTCAGGATATCGCGCACGGTCGGCACACCGAATTTCTCATCAGTAAAGTCTGCCGGCGATAACCCTTTCAAGAAGGCCGGCTGCCCCATCACATCCGTAATACCTTTCCCGACGCGCGCGAGAATACGCTCGACGACCGGATAGGCCTCCGGATGGACCGATGAGCGATCCAAGGGATTGTCGCCGTCGTTGATCCGCAAGAATCCGGCAGCCTGCTCAAACGTCTTTTCGCCCAGGCGCGGGACTTTGCGCATCGTCATGCGATTCCGGAACGGGCCGTTGGCGTCGCGATATTCAACGATATGTTTCGCCAGCAGCTGATTCAGGCCGGACACGCGCGCCAGAAGCGGAACCGATGCCGTATTCACATCGACCCCCACCGCATTCACGCAATCTTCCACCGTCGCATCGAGCGAGCGCGCCAGCAGATGCTGATTGACGTCGTGCTGATACTGACCGACGCCGATCGCCTTTGGTTCGATCTTCACCAGTTCGGCCAGCGGATCCTGCAAGCGACGGGCGATGGACACCGCTCCCCGCAAACTTACGTCCAGCTCAGGAAACTCCGCCGCCGCAAAAGCCGAAGCCGAATAGACCGAGGCCCCGGCTTCACTGACGACAATCTTGGCCAGCTTCTGCTCAGGCTTCTTCGCCGCAATCAGCTTGACCATTTCCGTCGCCAGCTTATCGGACTCGCGACTCGCGGTGCCGTTGCCGATCGAGATGAGTTCCACGCCGTGCTGAACCACCAATCGCCCCAAGGTTGCCAGCGACTCCTGCCACTCATTGCGCGGCTGGTGCGGATAGATCGTAGCCGTTTCCAGCAGCTTCCCTGTGGCATCGACAACCGCCACCTTGCAGCCCGTACGAAGCCCCGGATCGAGACCCAGCACGGCTTTCGGACCGGCGGGAGCCGCCAACAGCAGTTCATGCAAGTTGCGGCCGAAGATTCTGATCGCTTCCGCTTCCGCCGCTTCGCGTAGCTGCAGTAACAATTCAGTACTGAGATGCAAATGGATTTTCACGCGCCAGGCCCAGCGACAGACATCGGCCAGCCACTTGTCGGCAGGCCGGCCGCGATCCTCGATCCCGACATGCGCCGCAATCATCGCGGTACAGGGATGCGGCACGACCGCCTCCAGTTGCTCACCCAGCCCCAGCTCTACCTTTAAAACCCCCAACCCCCAGCCGCGGAACAGGGCCAGCGCACGATGCGAGGGAATGGTCCGGATCGTCTCGGAGTAGGCGTAATAGTCGCGAAATTTTTCTTCCTCCGCCGTCTCTTTCCCCTTCACCACGGTCGAGGTAACATAGCCCTGGTCCCAGAGCCTGGTGCGGAGCACGGCAAGCAATTCAGCCGTTTCCGCAAAACGCTCGACCAGAATGTCGCGGGCTCCTTCGAGCGCCGTTTTCACATCAGGCACGTTGATCGCCTCGACCCCGTCGCCGGCCGGCTTCACGATCAGATACTTGACGGCTTCCTGTTCAGGATCCAGCATCGGATCGGCCAGCAACGCATCGGCCAACGGCTCTAATCCCGCCTCCCTAGCGATCTGCGCGCGGGTGCGCCGCTTGGGTTTGTACGGCAGATACAAATCTTCCAACAACTGCTTGGTCGTCGCCGATTCGATCGTCCCCCGCAATTCCGTTGTGAGTTTTCCCTGCTCTTCGATGGAGGCCAGGATCGCCGCACGCCGTTCTTCCAGCTCACGCAGATAGCACAGCCGCTCCTCTAATGTACGCAGATGCGTATCGTCCAGGTTCCCTGTAGCTTCTTTTCGATAGCGCGCCACGAACGGCACGGTCGAGCCCTCGTCGAGCAATGCCACGGCTGCCGCCACTTGGTGCGGCCCCACACTCAGCTCTGCCGCAATCAGGCGAACAATCTTGTCTTGAGCTGAATCCGACACGACAACCTTGGGTGAAGAAGCCATAGAAATATATGCCGGTACTTTCCGGAAGCGGCCTGGTCGTGAAGTCCATCACGCCTACGCCAAGCACGCATTCCTCTGTCTGTTGGTGGATGAAGAATCGAGTGTATGGAACTGCTGCTTATCCTGTCAGTCTCACAAACCGCCCCTACGTTCCCAAACGCCGGTTACGACCGGGCGCGAATCTATCAGATGCCTCCCCTCGCGGCAACTCACCACAGACTCCCCTCCAGCAAGCCCTGGGGACCGTTTACACGGTAGATCTCTGCGCCCTAACTCCGCTACACTCGCCCGAAAGAGAACCTGTCAGGGGAATCGCATGCTCACGTA
>JACOEJ010000008.1:3271-47974 GCA_024998645.1 Nitrospira sp. | reverse complement strand
ACTCCGCTACACTCGCCCGAAAGAGAACCTGTCAGGGGAATCGCATGCTCACGTACTATCAAGTGCTCGAACTGCCGACCACGGCCACCAGTGAAGACATTAAAAAGGCCTGGCACGAACAACTGCAAGTATGGCATCCGGATCGATTCACTCATGCTCCGGTCCTGCAACGCAAAGCCGAAGCCCGCACGACCTTGATCAACCAAGCGTATCAAACGCTCAACGATCCGACTTCTCGCCAGCGCTACGATGCCACGACCAGTTCCACGCCGGTACGCCCTCATACCACGGCGTCCCCGACTCCTCCGCCGCGCCCGACTACATCTGTGCACCCGCAATCGCCACCGCCCAGATCGCGCAGCGAACAACGCGGACCGCACCTTCCGATCATGCTGTCCCGAAAGAATCAGCCCAAGATCGCGGTGCCGGCGATTCACATCCTCGTCGACAACCGCGAACACATGCCCTACATATTTTCCGGCCTGAGCAGGATTGCCGGCACAACCCGCCAAACTCTGCAGGCCGGCGACTATGCCATTGCCGAAGCGCCGGACATCTTTCGTGTTGAACGCAAACGGGCGGAGGAACTCAATACGATTTTCTCCAACCCCTCGGGGAACCGGCAGCGGTTCATGCGCGAACTGGAACCGCTCCTCAAGATTCCCCATCGCTTCCTGGTGATCGAAGGCGCGCTCTTTCAGCGCCTCGCCAGCGGGCGCCTGGGCCAATATCACAAGAACGGATTATTGGATTTCCTGGATGCGCTGACCGCGCGCTTCGGGCTGCAGATTATTTATGCGGAGCATCGAGACGAGGCGGAAGAACGCGTCGCCAATCTTGCGACGTTGCACTATGCCTATTACTACGCTGAGCAGGAAGGGCTCGGACGCTACCTGGCCGACAACGACGTCTGACAGGCGCCATATCCCAGACTATCGGCTCCCCTCGAATCCCGTCTGTCGCAAGGCCTCATAGATCACCACCGACGCCGCATTGGAGAGATTCAAACTGCGGCTATCAGGCCTCATCGGCACTCGAATGCGCTGAGCCTCAGGGACCGCCTCGATGAGTTCGACCGGCAACCCCCGAGTTTCAGGGCCGAAGAGAAAGACATCCCCTGACGCATAGGCGTTGAGGTCATAGCGGCGCGTCCCTTTAGTCGACGCCGCAAAGATCCGGCGATCTACGAACTGTTCCGCACAGGCCGTCCAATTATCATGCACGGTGAGCGAGGCGAATTCGTGATAGTCCAACCCGGCGCGCAATAGTTGCTTATCCTCCAGCGAAAAACCGAGCGGCTTCACCAGATGCAGACGAACCCCCGTGTTCGCACAGAGCCGGATGATATTGCCGGTGTTGGGAGGAATTTCAGGCTGGTAAAGAATGAGGTCGAACATGAGGAACGTGACTGGCCAATCAGAAGTGACGATAGGGCCCAGTCTACCACGACTGCCCCTATGACCAGCACCACTATTCCAAGGCGCACCGACCGGTAAAGCAGAAGCGTCTGTCAGCAGAAATGAGGGCCTGAAGGACCATCACGCCGCATATCCATTTGGATTGGTACTTTGCCAGCGCCAGGCATCGGCACACATCACATCCAGTCCCCGTTCTGCACACCAGTCCAATTGCGCCAACGCCCGTTTCGGGTCGGCATAGCAGGACGCGATGTCGCCGGGTCGCCGGGCCGCCACCTGATAGGGAACCGGTTTCCCGCTGGCTCGCTCAAACGCCCGCACAATTTCCAGCACGCTATACCCGTTCCCCGTCCCCAAATTCACCGTCAAACACTCCGTCATCTGCTTCGATCGCTCCAGCGCCTGCAACGCCTTGAGATGACCCAGAGCCAAATCCACCACATGAATGTAGTCTCGAACTCCGGTGCCGTCAGGAGTGGGATAATCGCCGCCCCAGACGTTCAAACTGGCCCGTCTCCCCACAGCGACCTGTGCCACAAAAGGCAGCAAGTTATTCGGTACACCCCGGGGATCTTCCCCGATCAAGCCGCTGGCATGCGCCCCCACCGGATTGAAATACCGTAAAATGCAGAGTCGCCAGGACTGATCGCTCCGCTGCAAGTCGCGCAGAATCTCCTCGACCATCAGCTTCGATCGGCCATACGGGTTGGTCGCCGAGAGCGGATGATCCTCCGTCAGCGGCAGCCGTTGCGGATCGCCATACACGGTGGCAGACGAACTGAACACCAACCGCTTCACCCCGCATTCACCCATGGCCTCTAACAATCGCAGGGTACCGACCACGTTGTTGTCATAGTAGGAGAGCGGCTGTTGCACCGATTCTCCCACCGCCTTCAGCCCGGCAAAGTGGATGACCGCAGTGGCCTTGCTCTCGCGCAAGGCGGCAACCAGAGCAGCACGATCGCGGCAGTCGCCGCGGACCAACGGAACAGGCTTTCCCGTAATGCGCTGCACGCGCGCCAAGGCTTCAGGGTGGCTGTTACTGAAATTGTCGAAAACGGTGACCTCGAATCCTGCTTGCAGCAACTCCACACAGGTATGCGACCCGATATACCCGGCACCGCCAGTGATCAGAATCATTGCCATGCCTCCCATGAATCAGCCCTGTCATCGTCATCTCGCCGGAGGACATTCTCCTCACAAGCTACGCAAGCGGTCGAAAGTCTCAACAAACACCTCTCTATACTCATGAGAAAAAGCGCATCACCCGTGACCAGCTTATCAAACTGGGAACCAGGGTCAAACGATGGCTGCCATCCTGCGACACCACCTACTCTCCATCCACCGAGCCATATCGAACCACGACAGCGTTTCGGAGTGACTTCGCCAAGGAAGGTGAATCCCTTTCAATCTCACGGTCTCTCATAAGCCAGGCCGTTTCGATCCTGCCCCCCACAGTGGTGTATTACAGAATCCCAGTGTATCTTGAACCATCGACCTCCAGCCTAGAGGAGTAGGATGTTCGGAAACAGCGCTGATGTATGGCACAGGCCTCAGACATTCCCCCTGCTGCGATACCGATACGGGATCGTACTTCTGATTGTCTGGCTCACGGCGCTCTTCGCGACAACCACGGCCTCATGGGCACAGGATCCACAGCAGGTGTCTCCTGAGCGCCTGGCGGAACAAGCCAAAGCGGTGTGGGACAGCGGCGCAATTGTGCCGGCGCTCGATTTGATCGAAGAAGGGATTCATCACCACCCTCAGGCTCTCACGCTCCATAAATTGCGCGGCGATATTCTGGCTACCGCCCGGGGTCCTCAGGAGGCGGTGCAGGCCTACGAGACCGCCCTCGCCCAACAACCGACCGCCTTAGACGTCCGCTGGGCTAAATGGAGTGTCCTGATGCACTGGGGCCGGGCGGAGGAATCTCTTGCCGAACTACAGCGCATCGCGGAGGTCGACCCTCAGAATCCGCTCGTGCACCTGCGGCTGGCCCAGGAACTGCGCAAGCTCGACCGCCTGGAGGATTCGCTGAAGTCGTATCAGAAAGCGGTGGCCCTTGCGCCGGAACTACTCAGCTGGAGGCTCGCGATGGCTCGCGCGCGATTCGACATTCTTGACTATCGCGGTGCCGATGCCGACGTGCAGTACGTACTCAACAACGTGCCCCCGGGCTCTCCGTTGGAGCTCCCGGCCAAGAACCAGCTCGCGCAACATTACGAATCGATGGAACGAGGCCGCCGCTTTACCCCGGCGCTCACACCGGATGCGACCGAGCAACAGCTGAAAGAATGGGCCGCCATTCGCGCCGACGCCTGGAGACTGTTCTCGACCGGTCGGTTCCAGGAAGCCGAGCCGATCTACCGGCGGATTGTGACTCTCAACCCCAGAGACACGCTGGCCACTCATCAATTAGGGCTGACCCTCATGCAGCTTGGACGATGTAAAGAGGCCTTGGCCATCTTTGGAAACGTGCTCAACATGAATCCCAGCGAAGACGACTACGCCGATACGGTCTTTCGAATGGGCCAATGTCTCGTGGAATTAGAACAGTGGGAAGATGCCTTCGTGCATTTTCAAACACTCTACGACACCGCCGTCGAGTTTGAGCAGAACAACAAAGATGTCCAACTGCCCGCCGGTACACGCGTGCTCGCTAAAGACAAACTGGCCCGATGGCTCGACAAAATTCGTCCGCATGTCCCCGAATTAGCCCGGATAAAAGCAGCGGAAGCGGCGGCGGCTCCCGCTCCGCCCGGCGAGAAATCCCCGTCCTCGGCACTGGCAGAAGAAGCCCTGTTTGAAAAAGCTCTGGAACGGCTGAAACCACAGAAGGCGTTAGACCCGCAGGCCTCCCTGATGGGCCGGGACGCCGACTTTAGCTGGTTTCGCTTCGTCATCCCTGCCGGCAAAGTCATCCGTGACGATTTTCCAACCGGCGCGCACGAATTCATTCCGCTGAATCCGAATGACACGTTCCCCTCCACGCAACCGGAGATCTACCTGGTGTTCGGACTCGTGTCGGCCTCGTACGACGCCATCCCGCTCTCGGCTCACTGCGTTCTGGAAATGGCTGAGGTTCGCGGCAACGCACCATCCATCGCACAAGACCAGGTCATGATGGCCATGAATGACCAGTCCGGCTACTTCCGACTCCTTGCCCCTAAGACAGGCTGGACACCAGGTCTCTACCGCTGCGGCTTATTCGCAGGTGAACGCACATCCGCCTACACGCAGGCCGATGAAGTGCGTTTCAGAATTATCAAACCACTACTGTCGGCTGAATAACCCGCTCAAACCAAGCTTCGAGAACCAGAACTACGCTCCGACGAGGGAATCGAGTTGGCCGCGGATCGTCTGGGCCAGGGAGTGATATTGCTCTGAGATCTTCAGGAAATGCCGCCTTCGCATGTCCTCTTCAGCCCGCGCGCCGGCCTGACCATAGGTACGCGCTGCGCTCTCATACACCGATGCCAGAGACCAGCGAATCGGCGCCGGGCGTATCAGGCGCTTGGCGACAAACTCATGGAGCGGCTGCCGGGCTATCGTGTCCAGCAATGCTTGCGCCCGATGCAAGCTGGTATGAGCCGCCATGACAGTCTCATATCCCTGCCGGGCGATGGCTTCCCGCTCGGCCGGATGCGCACGATAATAGTCGGTGAGCTCGATGATGTGATCGATATTCCCCTTCTCATACAGCGCACAATGCGTCCGGTCCTGGAACAAGTCGCTGAACCCGTTTCCCACACGCTCCGTCAGCAGCAATGCGCCGCAGGCCATGGCCTGGAAAGTCCTAAAGTTCACATCGTTCGCCACGGATTGGTTCAACACCATCATCGATCGGTTGAAGGTCTCATGATACGGCCCTGACTGCACAACAACCGGATACCGGGCCTGCAGACGCTGGATCAGGTCGACGCGATCGGGATTTCTGGCGGCATTGAGTGTGCCGATGAACGATAGTGGAATGTCTCTGGCGAATCCAAGATCCCGGTCGTTCGACCGGTGGCAGAACAACGGCATCCAGGAGACATGCTGCCGGTCTCCATCAAGTTGATAGGCCGGCACCCAGTCTTTCTGCGCGACAAAGATCACATCGAATGCAGCGGCGTAGTAGATGTGCCAATTGACATGGATGTGCGAATCGACCGCATACCAGACCACCGGCACCGGAATCGTTTCCAGCCCCAGCACCAGAGGATGTGTGCTCTCATCCCCCAGCACGATCAGGTCCGGAAACCAGTCGGACGGAAGTTGCGCCAGCAGATCCTGGGCATCAAGCAGTAAGCGGATGAGCGGTATGTCGGCAGTCCGATGGTACCCGGCCCATTTCACATCATGACCGAGCTGCCTGAACGATTCCAGAAAGTAGGCATTCCCGAGATGGAGAATCTTCATGGTGACTCGATGATCGTGAATACCGGGCGGTCCCTCAACCCCATGAGCCGATAGTGAAGCAGGTCGATGCCCTACCGTTGATCCATGATTGACCGGCGCTGATAGTTCTCCAATCGGCTGGAAAGGTAACGAACTTGAGAGTCCTCTCTCCGCAGACAGGAAGGAAAGAGCACTGTGTTTCCTTCCCTCTCCGTAGTTTCATCAAAGCGCCCAGCTTCCCCCGTACCGAGAACCGGACGGTTCCTCCTCCGGCAATTTCTGCCGACCGACGCGCCGCGCGCCGACAGTTCGACCTCCTGTTTGATTCAAGAATCCCGGCCTCTTTGCGACCGAGGTTCGATCCGCCACCCTGCGCTCCTGCCCCACTTTACTTCTTATCGTGCAAGGGATACCCTTTTGATCCTGTTTTACCCTCTGTCTTGACCACACTGGGAGTTGTACTCGGATGGAAGTCAATCCAGCCACTTCCTGCATGCACCACATTTTCGGAAGGAGTCTGCCATGTTACGACGTCTGTGCACTGTGATCGTACTCGCCAGCGTGTTCGTTTCCTCCCCCCTCTGGGCGGCGCAACTCAGCCGACCGCAGGTCGAGTATGCTGCCGATGAGACGATGCAAACTGAGGAGATGACGATGGAACAGCATGTCTTCGTCACTCCCACCAAGGAACGCAAGGAAATGCTCACCGGGAGCGGAGATGGAGTCGTCCAGATCTTCCGATATGACAACAAAGTGATGCTGCAACTCATGCCGTCACAAAAGATGTACATGGAGCATTCCTTCGAGAAGGCCGCTGCTCAAAATAAGGGCAAAGACATTTCTCAGTGGGATTTCGAGGAGACCGTGATGGGCGAAGAGGTGCTGAACGGCATGAAGGTCACGAAATACAAAACCATCGCCACCAGCACCGATGGAAAAAAGTATGGCGGTTTCTCCTGGCGAACCAAGGAGGGGATCCCCATTAAACAAGATCTGCTCTACAAGGAAGGCAACGAGAAAAAGCGAATGATGACGGAGCTGAAGAATGTGAAGGTCGGCAGGCAGGATCCGCAACTGTTCGAGGCCCCCAAAGATTTCACCAAATTCGACATGGCCGGCATGATGGGCGGCATGATGGGCGGCAAAATGGGCCGGGAGGGTATGGATCAACCGCCGATGGACCGGCCCAGTTCAAGAAATAGACCTACGGTGCACCAGCCCGGCGCCACCATTCCTCAGGAGAATGCCCCGGTAGCGACAGAGCCGGAACGGCCCGCCGAGGAGCCGTCGGACCTGGAAAAGGCCGGTAATTTCATGAAGGGCTTGTTCGGTCGATAGGCGAAGGGCAGGATGGAGAGGCGGCTGCAAGGCAGGTCGCTGTTGGTTGCCACGTTCCTGATGGCTGTTACGCTTCTGCCTTGCGTTGCTCCAGCGGAAGAGGCGGAACTTCCAGGTCCGCAACATCGGCCGGTCATCAAGGCTGCCGCCCTCTACATGGTCGAACTGAAATCCGGGCGGGTGTTGCTTGAAAAACATTCCACCCGCCGGCTTCCGCCCGCCAGTCTCACAAAAATCATGACGGCCCTGGTGGCCTTGGACACGGCACCGCTCCAAGAAACGGTGAAGATCGATCCGCGCGCGATTGTTCATCATTCATCCTACAAATTCCAGCCCGGGGAAGAATTTCTCCTGCGCGACCTGGTGACGGCCATGCTGGTGGCGAGCGCGAATGATGCCTGTGAGGCGGTTGCCTGGCATGTCGGAGGCGATGCCGACCGGTTTGTCGCGATGATGAACGAGCGAGCCCGCCGGTTGGGATTAGAGAATACGCATTTCGCTAACGCCTGTGGATTTGATGCCCAGGGCCACTACTCCACGGCGACGGATCTGGCCAAACTCACGGAGCATGCCTTGGGCGTGCCCGCTATCTCCATGATGGTTCGGACCGTCACGCGAGATATCGAGACCGTGGACGGCACAAGGCAGCTGTCACTCCATACCACCAACGAGTTGTTGCTCGATCCGGACGTCACCGGAGTAAAAACCGGTTATACGAGCAAGGCCGGTCGCTGTCTCATTGCCAGCATGTTCAAAGACGGGCATCGCTTGCTGCTGGTGGGATTGAATGTCAAGGATCGCTGGGAACAGGCTCCCCGCCTGTTGCGGTATGGTCAGACGTTGTTGCAGGTCGCGAGTAAATAAAGGCGCTCATTATGGTCGTCCGACCTGGTGGAGATAGGCGTCGCGAAGATTTTTCCGGGCCAGCGCATAGTCGGGATCCAGCTGGACCGCGATTCGAAATTCCTCGATGGCTCGCTCCCAGTCATCCCGGAGCAGGTAGGCATGACCGAGGTTGTTGTGAGGCCTCGCCTTCTGCGGAGACTTCTCGACCGTGTCGGACCAGAGCAGGACCGGATCGCGATAGAGCGCGTTCCGTTGATACGTGAAGATACAGAGGCAGCAGATAAATGCGACCGCGATGACGCCGGCGCCTGCCGGGACCAGGCGTGGATGCTGAAAGGCGGTTACGAGCCGGCGCGTGAACTGCGAACCCAGGAATACCAACACGAGCAGAACACCGATGGAGGCCAGGTAGAGGTTGCGCTCGCTCAGCAGATCGTTGCGGGGAATCAGGCTTGTGGGCAGGAGCTGAACAAAAAACCATCCGATGCCGAAGGCAACCAGCGGAAAACGTCGCCACGAAAGCAGACCTGCACCTGCCGTTGCTGAGAGCAGCAGGATATCCAGCGGAAGCGGCCATTGAGTCAGCGAGTGAAATACAGGGAGATCGTGATCGAAATTCTGGCTCCAAGGAGTGAAAAAAAGAGTCAGCGCATAGGCCGCGGCGTGCGACTCGCTCAGCAGATTATCCCAGAGGGGACGGATGTTCAGACTGAATTGAGCCAGTGCGGCATAGCGAGGATGGCTCCAGGCCCATCCCGCGGCTAAAAGCAGGACGACCCAGAAGGGCGCATGGTGGAAGAGTATCGCCGTGCGAAGAGACGGCCCTCTCAGCCGGCGAATGAGCAGATCCCAGAGCAGTAAGGCGAGCGGAAATGTCGCCGCCGTTTCTTTCGAACCGAGCGACAAGATGAGTGACACAATCGAGCCGGACAAATACAGCCGGCGAATCATCACGGCGTCCGGGCGCTCCGAAGCCTTGCTATACAAAAAGAACGCAAAAAGGTAAAAGAACGCCATCAAGCCCGATGCCCGTCCGGAAATGTAGGTGACCGTTTCCGTCTGGATCGGATGGAGGAGAAACAAAGCGGACGCCCAGAACGGCAGATGCCGGGTCTCCTCCGTCACGGCTCGAGCGAGAATGCGATAGACGAGAAGACCGGAGCCAAGATGAAGCAGGAGATTCAAGAGATGGTAGCCGGAGGGATCGTGTCCATAGATCGACCGGTCGAGAAAGAAAGTGCCATACAGCACCGGTCTCACCATATGGTCGAGATGACGGACAAAGGTTGCCGCGCGATCGAGATGGGGGTTGAAGAAAATCGTAAAGACGTCGTCGTACTGGAAGTCACCGCGAAAGGCTCCCGCATAGACGCCGGCGGTGACCATGACGAGCAGGAAACAGTCGAACGATGGGCGCATGAGGAGCCGTTCCACGGCGTCCTTATACTGCATCGGGCCTTGATGGTATAGGGGGGGGGATTATGAGGATCTTGAATTCTGCGACGTATGGCGTGGTCCTTGGAACGGCCTTGTTGTGGGTCCCGTACAGCATGGGAGCCGAAATCGATTTTGCGGCCGAGGTCAAGAAGCATATGAATGACCCCATAGGCTGCGGCTGCAGCAAGCAGGATGAGACGGACCTTGAAAGCCGTATCAAGCAGGTGGACGCCGCAATTAAGGAGTATGAGTCTCAGATCAAGGAGTGGGAAGCCAAGGAAAAAAGCGCGAAGGAGCCGTTGCTCCTCACCAACGACAACCGAGGCAGCGTGCAGGGCTCCGTCGGTTTTCGAATGTCCACTGTCCGGACGGCCAACGCGCGGTCGTTTGCCGCTGAAACGGACGCGGGCTGCACCACTACGATTGATCCGAACGCGACCGCCTGTATGCGCGGCGCGCTCCAAGATCATGAATCGGTGCACAAAAAAGCCTGTGATGCGAATAAGAGCCTCAATCCGTTCGTGGATTGGCGGGACAAGCAGCGCGTAGTGGACTACATGAAGGAAGAACAGGCAGGCTACAGGAAAGAGTCGGAGCGATTGCAGGAGGAATTACAGAAGATGAAAAAGTACTGTTCTCTCGATAAAAGCATTCGCTGGGCGCTCGAGCAGGCCGCGGCGGAGCGGGAACGGCAACGGGAAGCCTATGACCGAGTGGACGGCCTCAGGAAGGTCTTACGGTAGCTCTTCACGGCCAGGAGGAATCTCATGATGGTATCATTGACACGCACGTCGGTCGTCGGCTCGAGCGCCCTATTCATGATCGCCCTCGGCAGCTTTTCAAGCCCGTCAGAAGCGACCTCTCTGAGAGGGATCGGCTCCACTCCGGAAGGAGTCCAAGCCTCCTCGTCGAAAGGCGGGATCTCGGGGAAACAATCTATCGTCGGACAATACACGAACACCTGTGCGAATAAGCCGGCCTCAACGGCCCCTTGCGACAAGATTAGAAAAGATGCTGTGGAAATACTCGCCGAAGATTTGCGCACATTGGGATCCTCCGCAAATCGCACATACCTGGCGGCTATTCTCGCAATCTTCAAGAGCAATGAAAGCGAGTTGCGGATCGCCGCCGCTGATGCGATCGGCATGATGGGTCCGCAGGATCAGGATGTCGAGGTGCTAACGCCTTTGACGAACGATCCTGTCCCCGATGTGCGGCGCGCTGTTTCACAGGCGGTCATGCACGGAAAAGGGCCTGCTCTGAGCTTACTCGCTCAGCGGACGGCAATGATGCAAAAAACTGGACTCACCCCGGAGACACCCCCTGATGCCGACAAGTTGGCGATGACCGTAGCCCCGGACAGTAGTTACTTATTTTTCGCGAGCGATCCAGCGATCGGGCGTCTGTCGTATATCAGTAAAGGCACGAACGACGCCGGTGCCTTCTTTAAGGGGAGAGCGAAGAAAGGGCCGTTCAAACTCGATGAATTTCAGGAGAAATACCGTTACCAGTTACAAGATGAAGAGCACGCACTCAACCAAGCACAAGACGCACGCGCGAAACAACTGGAGAGCGTAAAGCCGCCTGACCCCACCGACTCACAAGCTTTCATGCAATACATGGAACAGGTCCAATCTGTGTCGATGAGAAGTAGCATGAGAATGGCCCTCGATTCATACCAGTCGACGTTGTTCGGTTCGCCCACGGTCTATATCTTGGAAGAACGGCAGATTGGCCAGCGCAGCTACCCCACCCGCTACGTCGTGCTCTATCAAGACCTGGCACTCAAGCGGCCCGGCTATCGGTTGTCGTGGATGACGGTGCCGGACGACACCATCAAAACAGCGCAAGCGACTTCGCTTGTTCAGGAGAAAGAGGAATTGGCACGCAACAAGGAGAACGAGGTGCTGAAGAAAAAGGCAGCTGAGCTGGACGCCCTCACCAAGAAAAAGGAAGAGGTGGAGAAAAAGAAGTTCAAGAAGGGCCAGGACGATCTCGAAAAAGCGCTGGGGTTCTAACCGCCGGCCATCCGCTCCACCGGCCGATGGGGTTCCTTTTCGCCGAATAATCTTGACTCATCCATCGATTGACCAGCATGAGGGAGGGAAGCAACCGGCAGGGTTGGTTCCCTCCTCTCAAATTAACAGGTCTATCACGACATGCCGGACTCCCCCTCCCTCAAGACCGCACGGCTGCTCCTCCGGCCGTTTCAACTCTCGGACGCTCCCGACATACAGCGGCTCGCGGGGGCCAAAGAAATTGCCGCCGGCACATTCCTTCCCCACCCCTATGATAGCGGCATGGCCGAGCAATGGATCGCGGAACAGGAACGGGCCTATGAAGGAGGCACCGCCGTCAGCTTCGCCATCACTCTTGCGGACAATGCGACGTTCATCGGTTCCATCGGCCTGGACATTGTCCAGATCCACCGGCACGCGCGACTCGGCTACTGGCTCGGCATTCCCTACTGGAATCAGGGCTATGGCACCGAGGCTGTGCGCGCGGTCCTCCGCTACGGCTTTATGCAACTGAATCTGCACCGCATTTACAGCCCGCACTTCCAGGGCAACGCGGCGTCAGGGCGAGTCCTACAGAAAGTGGGGATGACCTACGAAGGCCGCATGCGAGAACACTACGTCCGTTTCGGCAGGTTCGTCGACCTCGAGCTCTACGGCATGCTTAAGCGGGAATTCATGGAGCGCACCTGAGAGTCGCCGGCTGGCGGAACGCTATGGCGGCAGCCCACAATCGACGTTCGGACAACAGGGGATGCACGCGATACAAGGCGGGAATCAGGACTCGATCCGGTGGCGGATCGTGTAGCGGCCTGAAAAATGTTCCCCGGGGAGCAGGCGTTTCAAACCCCACTCAGGATGATTGAACGCATCCGACGCGCAGGTCATCGGCTCGATGGCGAACGCGCGGCGCGGTGCATCGGCAATGGCATCACCGGTGTACACGACGATGGCGGAGAATGCACGGTCCATCGCCACTTCGATCACCCGACCGCTTCCGGCATGGCGGAGCGACGCCGTCGCCAGTCCTTCCACATCACGATCAAGCTGCACATAGCAGTGATTGAACTTCTTCTCGCCGATCCGGCGAAAAACGCGACAGTCCCACTCGTTGTCTGCTACGGGGAGAATCTTTCCCGTCGGTGTTAGCTGGTCATTGAATTCCAGAAAGCCCGCACCGGGAATCCTGGCTTCGGCTTCGTCGATCAACAGAGTGCCCACCGTGAAGTAGGGATGAAAACCCACCCCGACCGGAGCTGGTCGCACCCCGGCATTCCGCACGTCGAACGAGCAGTATAGTCCCTTCTCGTCTAAACCATAGGTCACTTGAATGGCGAGCGAAAACGGATAGCCCTTGCTGCCGTACTGTTCAGCCTCAAGACACATGTCGAACAAAACGCAGCTCGCCTCGACACGAACTACCCGCCACGGCAGAGTCCGGACAAATCCGTGAATCGCGTTGGGACCTTCTTTATCGTTCCGTTCAAGCTGGAAAGGCTCGCTGTCGAATGTATACCGGCCCTCGGCGATCCGTCCGGGGAACGGAATTAACACATCCCCCTGCCCGCCCTTTTTGTGACTGCCGCCCGAATAGCCCCAGACGATATCGACATCGTTGCCGCCGGCTTCCACCAGGAAATACCGGCGTAAGGACGCGCCCCAGGGCGAGACAACCGCACGCTGGTTGCCGGAGGAAAGCATGATTTCTGTGTCGGGAGTCGTGGTCATCGTCATGGGACCGGAGTATAGCATTGAGACCGGGCAGGCTCGCACCGGAGTTCGATTTTTATGCAGGGGCTCCGGGTCACTAAGAGACCATATTCCATTTGAGATCAACTACAGGCAAGATGGACCCACGCGCGTTATCGCAGGGCATTGAGGAATCGCAGAGATGTGGGTCGTCTATATCGTCGAATGTGCCGATCGCACTCTCTACACCGGCATCACCAATGACTTGAAGCAACGAATGGCTGCCCACGAAACCGGCAAAGGCGCCAAGTACACCAAGCACCGCAGGCCGCTGACTCTTCGCTATACCGAAACGGCAGATTCAAAAGGAGACGCGTTGCGACGGGAAGCGGCGATCAAAGCCCTCGACCGATCCGCCAAACTGATCCTGATCGCCACACCCGCCAATCAAGCGGGGAAATAAGTCCTCCCTCGGAGCTGATTACTAAGAGAAGTAGATCTTGCCTACCATCCGGCCGTCATACCGGCTGGCTCCGCACTAGCCAGCACTCAGTGCCGACAGGATAGCTCTGACCTGCATCACAACCGGATTCCCGATGAAGAATTCTTCATCTTCGCTTCATAGGCATCTCATCCTGAACGGGTAGTCTGAGCACATAGCACAGTGCAGTTATCCAATCACCTTAGGAGGTTCCATCATGAAGCAGCTCATCATCGCCGCCTGCGTAGCAGTGTCGCTCACCGCGTTTACCGGCCTGGCGCTCGCCGACAAGGGCCACAAGACCATCGCCAAGACAGCGGTGTCCATAGAACAGGCGATCAAGGCCGTCACTGATAAGTACCCCGGCCGTGTCATCGAAGCCGAACTGGAAGATGAAGACGGAAAGACGGAGTATGAAATCACCGTCGTCAGTAACAGCGGAGAAAGCCGGGAATTCACCGTTGATGCGCAATCCGGCCAGGTGTCCGAGGACACCAAAGACGCCAAGCACGAATCCGGCAGCAAGAAGTAAGCAGCATCGCCACAACAGAGAATCGGTCCGGTCGGACTCATCCGGCCGGGCCGCATCGAACCAGGACCAGGACAAAGGAGTCCCGACCATGGATTTCCCGCTGCATCCCATCCTTGTTCATTTCCCCATCGCCCTCTTATTCGTCAGCGTATTCTTTGATCTCCTGGGAACCAGCCTGTCGCGTGAGAGTTTCCGCGAAGGGGCCCTCTGGTTACTCGGGCTCGGCCTCACCGGCGGCATCGCAGCCGCCATTGCAGGCAGGATGGCGGAGGATGCGGCAGAAAAAGCCGGGATCGCCGAGTCCCTGATCGAGACTCACGAAACCTGGGCACACATCACCCTCGTGATCATGGCGGTCCTGCTGCTCTCCCGCCTGCTGCTCCGCAATCGCTTCAGCACACGAACATTCGCGGCCTATCTGGCAATAGCAACCGTAGGGCTGCTCGCACTCATCGCCACCGGCCACACCGGCGGAGATCTGGTGTACAAGCATGGAGCGGGAGTCACGACCGCGCCGCAGGCAGCACAGCCGATTGCTCAGAGTCTGCACGGGGGTTAGAATCCTGAAAAAGGAATCCGCATGCGCATTCTAATTGTGGAGGATGATCCGGATCTCGCGGGATTCATCCAAAAAGGGCTCCGCGAAGAACGCTACGCCGTCGATTGGGCCCATGAGGGGGAAGAGGGCCTCCTCATGGCGAGCACCACGCCGTACGACCTCATCATCCTCGACGTCATGCTCCCCGCGCTCGACGGATTCACCGTCTGCCGCCGGCTCCGTGCCGCCGGCAACAAGACACCGATTCTCCTCCTCACCGCCCGCGGAACGGTTGAAGACCGTGTCACCGGGCTCAACATCGGAGCCGATGATTACCTCACGAAACCCTTCGCCTTTGCGGAACTCCTGGCACGGATTCAGGCGCTGATCCGCCGCAGCGGGACCGAGCAATCGCCGCACCTCACCGTCGCGGACCTTGAGGTCGACCCGGTCGCCCATCGTGTCTGGCGGGCGGGCCGTGAACTCATCCTCACGAACAAGGAATATGCGTTGCTGGAATATCTCCTGCGCAATCCTGACCGGGTGCTGACCAGAACCGCCATCATCGAACATGTGTGGGATATCCACTATGACGGCATGACGAATATCGTCGATGTGCACATCCGCGCATTGCGCGCCAAGGTAGATCGCGAGTTTTCCACGCCCCTGATCCACACCGTCCGTGGCGTCGGGTACGTCTTGAAGACCCCGGGAGCCTAAGCCATGGTCGCATTCCGCACGCACATTCGCCGCTCGGCCATCGCCCTCGTCCTGATCCTATTGACCGCATTTTCCATCTTGATCTATACCGGACTTGCGACACTCCTGGCGCAGCATGTCGACCACGAACTCCTCACACTCGCCGAACAGGAAGCCGCACGAGTCGAGTTGACGACCGGGACGCTCACTGCATTGGAGGACGACGAGAAAGATGAAATGCGCGAAGCCGCCCGATCAGCGGTAGTGCTCAATTCATCTGGAACGGTGCTCTGGAAGGGAGCGGCGAGCACGACCCGCCCCCCGCTGTCCACCGCGCAACTGGCCGACCTGCAGCGCGGCCTCACTCTGTTTGACACCATTACGCCGCCGCACGATGGCTCGATCAGGCGGATTTCGTTTCCCGTCACCCATGCAGGGTCTGTCCGGTACCTCCTTCAAATGGACACGTCGCTTCGGCTTGTGGACGATACCCTCCGCCTGCTCATGCTCCTCCTGGCCGCTCTTGCCGGAGCGATGATCGTCGTCGGATGGGTCGGCAGCCGCTGGCTCGCGCGGGAAGCCTTGGCGCCGGTCGAAGCGCTCACCGCCACGGCAGAACAGATCTCCGTGCCGTCCTTACGAACACGGATGACACTGGCGGCACCCTACGAGGAGTTTGACCGGCTCGCCCGCGTCTTCAACGCGATGTTGGATCGATTGCACCACGTCTTTGAGGGGCAACGGCAATTCATCGCCGATGCGGCTCATGAGATCCAAACTCCCTTGACCGTGATCAAAGGCACGATCGAAGTCGCCCTGCAGAAGAGTCGCAATGCCGAGGACTACCGCGACGCGCTGGTCACAAACCTGGGGCAGATCGAGCGGCTCGGCACATTGACCCGCTCGCTCCTCACCCTGGCGCAATTCTCCGGAGACCGCCCTCCGGTCACACTCACGCCCCTCGCGTTAGAACCGCTGGTACAAGACCTGATCAAAGAATTGAGCCCGTTGGCGGAAGACCGCAAGATTCAGCTAATCCTGGATGCTCAGCCTGTACCCCGCGTGCAAGGCGACGCGGGGCGGCTGACGCAATTGCTCATCAACCTGCTCGACAACGCTTTGGCCTATACCCCGCCGGAGGGCCGCATTACGATCCGACTCAAGCCGATACCCGCACATGTGGTACTGCAAGTGGAGGACACGGGGGCCGGCATTGCTCCGGAGCATCTGCCGCGATTATTTGAGCGGTTTTACCGGGCCGATCCCGCGCGCACCAGAGAGTCGGGTGGAACAGGGCTCGGACTGGCCATCGTGAAAGAAATCGCCGAAGCCCACGGGGGCACGGTCGCAGTAGAGAGCACGCCCGGACAAGGCACGCGGTTTACCGTCACGCTGCCCGCTTGCGCAGCCGATGATGTTTCAGCTGGCTGATGAGATACCCCACGATACCCAGATTCAACAACAGCGCCCCCACTCGCACCAAGGAGACGTGATCAACGATTTCGTAGACCTCGACCGGAATCAGCAGACTCGTCGATACCACCGTCAAATACGCGGCCCAGGAAAACTCCAGCCACAGACCGACGCCCTCAACCACCATCAGCCCTGCATAACCCAGACTGATCAGACCTGCCACCAGCACGCTGTGCGGTTGAAGCGCATCCACCTTCAGCACCAGCCCATGAATGAGACGCGAGTCGGCATTGAGATGGAGCGCCTCGATCAGAAGAGAAAACAACGTGGCAATCTCGGCATGTACCAACTTGAGGAGACCCAACCCGAGAAGGAGCAGCAACACACCCTTCGCCAACTTGAGCATGGCAATGACAGCCATGCCGGGATGGTGTATGGGCGTGGTCATGGCGTGATCAGACTCTTGTTACCGGCCAGAAGGTCCGAGACGAGTGTCATCGGCTTGCCTACTTCGCGCAGCAGCCGGCGGAACCAGCGCTACCGTCGGACGGCATCAGCCGATCGAGGACGAAATACACCGGACAGAAACCCGTCAGTCCGCTTTGAATAAGCGTGACCCCGATTACCGCTGGAAGGATCAACCAATGCGCGCTGACATAATGACCGAGCGCCACCCCGGCCGTGACAACAACTCCCACGATTGCGTCATGCATGCGTCGTTTCTGGTTCATCATGCGCCCTCCAATGGACAATCCCTATAACTGAACTCGAGCGAAGTTTCCGTACGCTAGGCCCAATGGTACAGACTGTCAAGACACCTACCGCCGCTCCCGGTGTGAGTGACCCGTGCGGCGATGCACGACTCTCCTTAGGGGGCACACATGATTGCCATTGGGCACTATTGGCCTTTCTCTATCCGTGGCATAATGGATCTCATATCGCGGAATAATAGCCGGGCTATTGCCCGATCCCCGTCTATCCAGGAGCCCGTACATGGCGTACCTACTATCACTTTCAAAAATCATCCTGTCACTGCTGGAGCCGGGATCGGTCGTACCGGCCCGCCTTCGCGATCGCCTGGATGAAGAAACGGCCCAAGCAGTGGAGCGAGCCCTGCGCGCCCTCTCGGAAGTGGCGATGCAGCAACATCACCAGGCGCGGGCGTCAGGGACTTATGCGGCCATCCAGGAAGAGCAGGATACCCTCCTCGCCGAGATTGCGATTCACACGCGAGCCGTCAGATCGGATCTCACCCTCACGCCCCAGGAAGCCGTCCGGCGGATTCTCTTGATCGTGGGCTTTGCGAGAACCGTTCTGGATAATGATCCGCAACTCGAAGAACAGTTGGGTCCCGGCGTCGGCGCGTTCTTTGAGAAGTTGGACCGGGCGGAATTCAAAGACGGGACCGGCAGCTGAACAGAGGGACCCGCCGGGGTCCACCGCCGCAAAAAGCTGCGTGATTTCTCTCGGGAAAACCGGTATCCTTTCCGACCAACGTCGGCACGGTATTTCAGCCGGCACAAGGAAGGAAATCCATGAGCTCGACACCCGGTCTCAGCACCACAAAACAGTTCCGCACCCTCCTCCTCTCCGACCAGCTGGAATTCATCTGTGAAGCCCACAACGGCTTGAGCGCCAAGATTGTCCAGGAAGCCGGCTTCAAAGGCATCTGGGCCAGCGGCCTGTCGATCTCGGCCCAATTCGGCGTGCGCGACAATAACGAAGCCAGCTGGACGCAGGTGCTCGAAACCCTCGAGTTCATGTCCGACGCGACTACGATTCCGATTCTCCTCGACGGCGACACCGGCTACGGCAACTTCAACAACATGCAGCGCCTCGTCCGCAAGCTGGAGCAGCGCAAGATTGCCGCGGTGTGCATCGAAGACAAGCTCTTCCCCAAAACGAATAGCTTCATCAAGGGTGACGCCCAGCCCATGGCGGACATGCACGAGTTCTGCGGCAAGATCAAAGCCGGCAAAGACGCCCAGAGCGACCCGAACTTTTCCATCATCGCCCGGGTCGAAGCCTTTATCTGCGGCTGGGGGCTCGCCGAAGCGCTGCGCCGCGCCGAAGCCTATCGCCAGGCCGGTGCCGACGGCATCCTCATCCACAGCGCCCTGGCAGTGCCCGATGAAATCCTGGCGTTCAAGCAGGAATGGGGCAATCGCTGCCCGGTCGTGATCGTCCCGACAAAATACTACGCCACGCCGACCGATGTCTTTCGGCAGCACAACTTCTCGATTGTCATCTGGGCCAACCATCTGCTCCGCAGCTCCGTCGCCGCCATGCAGAAAACCGCGCGCACGTTAAAGGAACAGGAACATCTCTTGTCCATCGAAGATAAAGTCGCGCCGGTGTCGGAAATTTTCCGGCTGCAAAACGCCGCGGAACTGCAAGAGGCTGAAGACCGCTATCTCCCGAAAGGCGCCGAAGATACCTGCGCCATCGTCCTGGCCGCTTCACGCGGCAGCGAATTGGGAGAACTCACCGAACATCAGCCCAAGACCATGGTCAAGGTCCAGGGCACGCCCATCCTCACCCACATCGCCGACGCCTACAACGCCGTCGGCATCAAAGATATCGTCGTAGTCCGTGGCTACAAAAAAGAGACCGTGAATCTGCCCAACCTGACCTATGTCGACAACGACGACTATGCCAGCACCGGCGAACTCGCCTCCCTGCTCAAGGCGCTCCAGTCACGCAAAGGACGCGCACAGCAGACCCTCATTTCTTACGGCGACGTGCTGTTCAATAAATACATTCCTCAGTCCCTCTGCCAGGAACCGGATGACTGCGTCATCTTCCTCGACAGCAACTGGCGGGAACAGACCAGCTATGCCCGACTCGGCGGCTTCGCCGAATGCACCGTCCCCAACTCCCGACGGGCATTCAACGCCAAGGTCTATCTCAAGCAGCTGGGTAACGAGATCCCCGAAACCGCCATCCACGGCGTCTGGATGGGCTTCCTCAAGGTCTCGCCGACCGCCGCCACGCTCATCACCACCATCATCACCGAACTGCTCGCACAACCCGGCAATCGCAAAGCCACGATCCCCCGGTTGATCCAGGAGCTGCTCACACGCCGACAGCCCATACGGGTCCTCTACACCGTCGGGCACTGGCTCGACATCAATAGCCTGGAAGATGTGGTGCAGGCGGGAGAGTTTTAAGCGACATCTGATCGCTCGCGGGCCGAAAGTGATCTATCTGAATAACCGGCGGGCTTCACCACTCAACGGCGTTACCGTCCACTCCGCATAAGAGCGTCCTTCTCCAAAAGAAGACCGGCTGCAATCGCACGCTCCATTGTCCCAATACCCACAGCCCTTCTTCCCGGCCTTTCCTCTCACATGTTCCATGACTGCGATCTCCGGGCTCTATTATCGCGGAAGATACAGGACAGGATCATTTTGAATACACATTCAGCTCTTCTCGAACAGGATATTCGGCATGAGCTGAATAATTGCTGGCAATTCATCACAGAGCCCTGGCGGCACAAAACTCGCTCTCTATAGAGATCAGAAGAGAACCACACACATTGTAGCTATCTCAGCGCAGTACCTCACCCCTTCGGGGAACCGCAGCGAATCGCGCCGATCGGTCCCCGAAGAAACCAAGGAGGTTTCTATGACATCCTCCAGCAAGTTACTCAGGGCAGTCCTCATGTCAGCATTCGGATTGGGCATCGTCGGCTCTCCCGGGCCGAGCCCTGCGGCGACGGGAGAAGTAGCCGTGAGCCTGCCCATCGAAATCGTGGCGGACTATGTCCATGCGGTGATTGAGGCAGACCGTGAAGTGTACACCAAGCATGTCGTTGAGCGGATGCAGATCAAGGGGATAGTCGTAGCCTCCGAGAACTGGGAGCAGAAGAACACGCTGCCGCTCCCGGCTCAATTCCTGATGGAGTCGGGCCGTACCATGGCAAAGAAAGGGGTCGGCATACAATATCGACTCATCAGCCTCTGGCCGATTAATAAGCACAATGCGGCTTCCGGCGAGTTCGAGAAGACCGGCTTAGGCACCGTTCTCACCCATCCAACCAAGCCCTATACCGGATTTGTGAAGGAAGGAGGAGCCCGGTACTTCCAGGCCGTCTATCCGGATCTCGCAATAACTCAGGCCTGCATCGGTTGCCATAACGCCCATCCTGACAGCCCGAAACGGGACTTCAAGATCAACGATGTCATGGGGGCCATCGTGATCAGCATTCCCGTGAAATAATCGGGTGCGCGCAGAATTCCTCCCTCGCAATACCGAATCATCTTGCGGCCCGCAAGATCGGACCGCAAGATGGTTCGAGATTCACCACTATCGCCTCAATCACAACCTGGTACCCGTCTACCCCTGGTGGTGTTACGGCTTGTTCCCTCCCGGACGGTCTACGGATTTTTTTGTTTCACGACGATGGCGCGAAGTAGTGCTTCGAGCTTGGCTCTGGCGTCCTGACTCGACCCGTTCGTGGTCAACGACGCATGCAAGTCGATCCAGGTTCCCGCCTGCACCCAGTGGGCATGAAGGTGGGAATTGGTGATGTTGGGAACCGCGCGCTCATAGGCAATCGTCTCCCAGTTGCCCAGCCGGCCGAACACCACGCGCTGCGCGTCAGGGAGCCCATTCTTCTTGGACACCGTGACCTCGTCCGCCCAGATTTTCTGGAGACCGGGAAACGCCTGGTCTGACTCGAACCATCCCGAAATGATCACCTGTTTGGCATCGTCCCGGAAATGAAAATAGCGCGGGTTATTGGTGGATCCTCCGATCGCGCTGTTCGTGAGCGACAAGCCGCCAAGGGGAAGGCGCATGACCAGGCGGCTTGCCGGAACCGTGAGCACATGGGCCTGCTCGGTCGAGGTGATCTGAAGCGCATCGGGACGAACGGAATGCTCCTGTGCCCCCTGCGCAGCCGTCTGCCTGGTGGAGTGAATCGCCCCTTCCAGCATCGCCGTCGCCTGTTGGTTGACCGGATCTGACGCATCCTGGGACAGGATCGTGAACGACACCAGCAAATCTCCCACCCGCAGCATCCCCTGTTTCATCCGCTTGAATTCGCCCGGCTTCGGGGCCCGATCGGTCACCGCATAGTGGTAGCCAAGTCCGGTCGTGCCTTTCATCTCCTGCACGGCCACATCGGCTTCGAGCGCCTGAGCTTTGGCCTGCGCCGCCGCCTGCTCCACCTTCTTTCTGATGTCCGCAGCGACCGGGAGCACCGCCCCGGAGCGGTCCGACCAGATGGGTGTGAGCAATACTCGAAACGCCGCGCCGCTTTCCGGAACGAAGGCAATCGTCGGCGGAAGACCGTTCGGCGGTTGCGTGACGTTGTCTTTCCAGGAGGCGGGCACGCTGAGCTGGAGACTGCCGTGCTGACCCAACGCATAGTCCCGTGACGCCGTCGCTTCGGCAAAAACCTGAGCCGTTCCCAACATCATCCCAACCACCATCAACAGTCGTATCACTGCAACACGCATCGACCTACCTCCCAAAAATTATGGCCTCAACTGCCGTCCGGTCCGGCCAGCCGCCAACAGTACACGAGATCAGTCCACAAACCCAATCCTTCATTCCCGTAAAAAGAGACGCCTCAATTGCAGAAAGATGGCCCGCCGCATAGAGAAGCAGCAAACTGCGAGGACAATGGGAAGGAAAGAAACCTCACAAGACCGACAGCTCGCACAAGAAACATCCGCTGAGGTCAGTATAGTGACCAATCCGCGGCCTGACTACGTCAACTCGGGAAGGTCCTCAACCCACAAGACACGACGACCATAGGCTCCTCCCGTCAGCGAGGAATAGAACTTACGATCTGCCGTGACCATCACGCCATCAACCGCTTCGGCCAAGGCAAGATAGAGGCAATCATACAGACTGCGCTGCGTATCCAGCGCAAGCTGATAGGCCGCAGGAAAGAGCCGGTCATCAGCATGCCGCTGCAGCGGAAGGTGCTTCAGCTCCTTCAGCACCACATCGCCTTCAGCCCGAGTGAGCTCCCCGCGACGAATCCTTTTGGCCAGCACATTGCCGATTTCCAGCGTCATCAGTGCGGGCACGTGCAATCGGTAGCGCGGAGGGCACAACCGAAGTGCTGCCTCCGAATGGATCTCCGGAAGGAACCACTTGATCGCCACACTGGCGTCGACCACATAGCGATTCACCGATCACGATCCTCACGGATCAGCGCGGCACTGTCACTGAACTTCCGTCCGGATTTCCCCAATCGTTTCCGCAATCCTTCGATCCGTTTCCAGGCCGCCTCGTAATCGGGCACAGCATCTTCCAGAATGGTCTTCACTTCAGACTGTAAAGACCGGCCATGCTCCTTCGCCCGTTTTTTCAAGCGATCGACAATCTTGCTATCGAGCTGGCGAACAAGAACTTGAGCCATACCCCCTCCTCAACCAGACAATTGATAGCGTAATGATAGCGCGTGACCAGCCCATGGTCAACATACTCAGTCGAGATACACGGCTGGCGATGGTTGCAGAATACGAGATCCGCCCCCGCCTTCACGAAGGCAGAAGCGCGATCAAGACCACATCCAATGTTATGATCGTTCCGTAGAGCTGTACATGAGAAGATCAACGACACCTCGGATCTCTGCCGGACAGCCCAAATCCAACCTCGAGCAGCCAACGCCGGAGAGCCGGAAATGAAGCAGTTCACCGTGGTCATGGAAGACCATCTCGAAATACCGCGACTGCGGCTCGTCGGCCTCACCATCGTCATCAACATTCTCGCCGTGGGGCTGCTGACTTATGCGCCCTGGTCAGACTGGAAGACCGGCCTCGCGCTCAATCTGTTCGATAATCTCTTGTTGCTCAGCTTCGTAGCCAGACACAAAGATCTGGTGCTGGCCAGGTTCATCATCTTCGGGCTGGCGGTGGGCTTCGCGGAGCTGGCCGCCGACGCTTGGTTGGTCAACTTCACGAAGACGTTGGACTATGCCATCGGCGGCGGGCCGATGCTCTGGCGCTCTCCAGTGTGGATGCCGATTGCCTGGGAAATCGTCACGGTTCAATTCGGCGTGGTCGGGCTCTGGCTGTGGCAGCAATTCGGTCGTCGGGGATTGGCCGGGATCGGCATTCTCGGCGCGATCAACATCCCCTACTACGAAGAAATGGCCCGGCGCATTAACTGGTGGACCTATCACGACTGCCGCATGATTTCCTATACCCCCTATTACATCATCCTCGGCGAATTCGGCATCGCCGTCCTCCTGGCGATCCTCGCCAGACCGGTCATGCGCGGCCATTGGGCCACCGCCATCCTGGCCGGCGCGGCAGGAGGCGCAGGCATCTTCATCTGCTATGCCATCGCCTACGGCATCACCGACGGCATCATTCCCCGTTAGCACGCAACCCATCACCGCTCCGCTGTGTGACTCCGCAACACCCACAACATCCACAGGTTCCCTGTATACAAGAGCAGGGAGTGCAGTGTGAACAACACGCGGCCCATCAGCAGCCGCTCTGGATAGTTCGGATCCGTGGCCCAGAAGAGGAACGTCCAGGACAATCCGATCACGATCGAGGCCAGCAGGATGTACAGGCCCGTCATCAGAATGCCGTGGCCGGAGGCACGCGCCCACAGCCAGACGTCGACCATCGACATGACCGCCAGGAGCAGAAAGGCATACGCGTACAGCATGAACATGAGAAACGGTGCGCCGCTGGGACCGGACGAATCCAGACAGGCGTAGTAGGCGGTCCCCATCATGGCCAGAAACAAGGCGAACAACACCCCGTACCACCAGGGCCAGGTTCCACCCCCGAACAGGATGGACAGCCAACTGTCGTTCATGTTCCTGCCTCCGGCATGAAAGACTCCATCAATCGTTCACGCCGATCTCAGTGAACAGATAACTCCCGTTCACCAGCCCGAACACAAAGATCTGCTCGCCGCAAACGACGGAATACCCGTCGAGATCGTGAACGGGCTTGACCTTCTTGAAACAGCGACGCATCGCCGGCGTAAACAGCGTCGGATACTCGCGCAAGAAGGCCGAGCGGTCATGCTCGATCCCGTCCAGAAGAAATGGCAACTTGGTAAGGTCAGCGACGGTCACCCGCTTGTCCTCGATCACCGCCTGGCTGAACTGTTTCCAGAACACCCCGAACTCATGCGCATCGGCATCCTGGGCGGCTCCGGTCATGTGGGGTAGTCCCAGGCACAACAAGAGCGTCAGACTGATGCCCCATGCCCGGGTTCGTGAAGCCATCATGGCACTCCCGCCTCTCCCAGAATCCTCCGCGACATCGAGAGAACCGGCTGTCAGTATACTGATTCGCTGCGTACGCCGAAAGCAGCCATGGGTGGATCATTGACGAGGTGCGAGTCCCTACCGCCCAATCCATGCCACAATGCACGCCATCACAATGAAACGCACTCACTCGCCCGGCAGCCGATTGAAAAGAACCCTACGCCTGTACGACAATCGCCACATCATTCAAATCGGCGAAAGGACGCGTTCATGGAAACACCCTTGCTCGAAACACCACCCGACAATTCGGTCCACAGCTTTGTCCCGCTCGGTTACATCGCGGCCTACGATGCGCCGTTGAATTGCGATTTCGCCTTCCTCGCATACAAGGAAACAGACAAGGACTCCGGCAACTGGCGGGTGCGCATACGCTCGACGCAGACGGTGGGGGCCGTCTTTGAAGCCCCGATGATTGCGAACAAGGCCAGGGAAACCGGCGCTCAAGGGAAGCCGTTTTTTCTCTGGGGATACAAGCTCGAACCCAGCGCGTCGGATCAGCGTCAAATCGAGTTTCGTGTGTATCAGGAAAACGGGACACCGAAAGAACTTGAAATCTTCGTCCGGCTGAGGCAATTCGACCAGAGCGCAGATAAACCGCAAAGCCTCCGCGTTCCGTGGCCGGCATAACCCCGGGCTATGCGCGATTACCCTTTCGCGGGCTTCAGCAACCCGCGGAACGTCGCCCCATCGGGATAATGCAGATCGTCCACCCGCCACGTCGTGCCCGACAATTGCAGCCGGTACTCGACCACTTTGTAGCGGCCTCCCTCATCGAACCGCACCGGCACCGTCGCGCGTGAGCCCGCACGCGAGACGGTTCCCAACGTAAAGCCCGACGGATACTCCTGTGAATTGGTAAAGGGATCGCCGTTGATCACCGGGGCCTCATCCGGAGAAACCGGACGGGAAAAATACGCGGCGATGGCCCGCGTGAGGCTTTCGGTCAACATGGATGCCTTCCGTGCTGCGCTGCCTTTGGTAAACGCCATGCCTCGCGTCATATGCTGGCGCAAGAGTTCAAGCACCGCAGCCTCAGGTGAGAGTTCCAGACTGGTCCGCCGCACTTGCCAGACGACATGATCCAGCCCTAGAAGCGCCCCCTGCTTCGACACCAGATGATAATCAAATGATCCGTTCCGACAGGTCATGCGCCAGGTGAGAACGGGCATGGAATCCATCCCAAGGGCTCGTGCCGCCCGCCCTGCAGGAGCCGGAAGTCCTCCTTCGAAAAGCCCTTCAGCCGGCATGACGACGAACGCATGTTGCGCCTGCTCGCAGGCCAAGGGATGGGGCGCCGTGACCGCTTTGCCCTCGACCAGAATGGCCTGCCCCGCTAACCCGGCGTTCTCCAACGCGGTGGTTCCAGGCTTTGCCCAAGGCGCCACGCGACCGGATTCAATCAGCCACCGTTCCTGCGGCTGCCACGGCTCAAAAGCCCAGGCCGATTCAAATACACCGATCAACTGTAGCGTGAGCAGAGCTGTAGCAGCGCAGAGGACAACCGGCAACCAACGACCACGACCGTTAGGAATTCCCAATGACGTGCTCCCGCCCCTTTTTAGTCCGCCAGCCGATCACATTTCCACTGATAGTCGTGGCGAGGAATGAGCAGCCTGACATCTCAGAACAAGATTCCCGCCGCTTGTATTGAATTCCTACTTCGGCTTGGGAACAGCCTGCCCTTTCGGCTCGCTTTGAGCCCGTTCTATCTTGCACTCGCCGTCCTCACAGGTCTTCGCCTTGGCTTCCTTCTTGTCCGCGCAAGACTTCTTGTCTTCCTGACTGATCGCATTCTCGAGACACTTCTTCAACTCCTCACGAGCCGCCGCAAGGCAATCCAGGCAAGGGCTTTGCGCATAGAGCGGAGCTGCGAACATAAACAAGGAGAACAACGCGACGACAAGCGTGCCGGTCATGACGAACCCTCCTCTGCGAAAGAGCAAAACACAACGTCCAGTCATCGTAACATGAGACAGATCAATACGTTCGACAGGCACGGATATGAATCTGACCGTAGGCCCGCTACAGAAATAGGTCAAAGCTGGGTATGGGACACGCGGCAAGTTGCAGAATCGAGCCGGCAGTCGAGAAGCCCTGCATGTTTACGGTTAGGCGAGATCTCGTACAATAGCAAAGTAGCGATCATCAGACATCTTCGTGGCACTGATTTCCACCGGAATGACAGTCCCGTCTTTTCGCTGTACCAATCGGTTAAAACGCAAAGGCTTATCATAGCGAACCTGTTCGAGGCGTTGCTGCGCCAAGGCTTTTTCTGCGGGAATATAGGTGTCCTTCACGTGAAGTTGGAGCAGCTCCTCTCTCGTGTACCCAAACATTTCACAGACCTTCGAATTCACCATCCTAAAATGTCCGTCCAGATCTAAAACAACAATGCCGTCCGAAGCCTCCTCCATCAAGAGTCGATACTGACGTTCACTTTCTTGCAGCGCCGTTTCTGCTTGCCGGCGCTCAGTAATATCTTGAGCAAATACCAGGACCCCGATCACGTTTCCCTGGGCATCACAGTAGGGCACCTTGTCCGTCTGTATCCAGCGTTTTTGGCCCGGCGACGTTTCATAGAGCTCCACAATCCCGAGTTTAGGCAAACAGGAGGCAATGACGGCGAGATCATCCTGGTGATACTGCTCCGCTTCCTCCGGATAGAGATCATAGGTGGATTGGCCTTCAACCTCCGCCACCGTCCTGTTGATCGATTCGGCCGCGCGGCGGTTGGCCCGCAGAATACGATTCTGTGAATCCTTGTACCAGACCATGGCGGGAATGAGATCCAGAAGGACCTGTTGTTCAATCTGCTGCTGCCGAAGCTTTGCTTCCGCCTCTTTTCGCAACGTGATGTCGCGCACAATGCCGCAGATGAACGTCTGGTCGCCGAATTTCCATGTGCCGAGCGACAGCTCGATGGGAAACTCGCTTCCGTCTTTCCTTAAGCCATGCAGTTCGATCGTTGTACCAGCCTGGGCTGACGCGCCGGCGGCTTTGACAGACTCAAGCTTGAGTCGATGGCCCTCCCGGTATCGGGTCGGTATGATGGTGGTCCAGGACTGCCCCAGAATCTCACCCTCTGCATGGCCGAAGAGCCGTTCGGCAGCAGCATTCCATGAGACAATCTTGCCGTCGCCGTCGGCGAGCACAATCCCGTCCGGCGCCGTCTGAACAACATGGCGAAACTGCGCTTCACTCCCACTCAGAGCCTGCTCGACATGGATCATCTTGAGCGCCAACCTCCGCACCTCGACCGCTTGACGGAGAATAAATTTGAGCTCATCCCGGTTGTAGGGTTTGGTGATATAGGCAAAGGCGCCCCGACGGAGGGATTCCACGGTGTGACTTTCCTGCGCGGATGCGGTGAGGACAATGACCGGGAGGAGAGGGTCCAATTCCTCCAGTCCCCGAAGGACCGCGAACCCGCTTAGATCCGGCAGCCCCAGATCCAAAATTACGGCCCCATACGAACCCTGTTCGGCTTCATGCAGCGCCTCCCGTCCCGACATCACAGTGCGCACTGTATAACCGAGATAGCGAAGATGGTCCTCAAGAGCCAGGCAGAGATCCGGATCATCGTCCGCAATGAGGATGGAAGAAACATGGGGGGGAACGCGTTCGACGTTCATGGTTTCACCGAATGCGGGGTGAATCGGGAACCGGCTTGATTGTGAACGGATCGCTCACAGGAAAGCAATCGGGGCTCAAAGCAAACGGTTTCTGCGCTTCTTCTATTCCTCAAGCGTTACGAAATAAGGAGGGTCAACAACTACGTCCACAATCTCAGAAAAGCGCTTTATTCTGATTCCCCTTCCAAGTCTCATCTGCCAAGAGACAAGGTCGCTCGACAGCCCAAGGGTTATTCACGACCATTTTCCTACTCAGTCACTCTAGGTACTTGCATACCTATCTATAGGGCCTTCTATCACTGACCGAATGAGGGGATCGTATTGCGTCCAATCTCGTGGTACCGTCTGCCCCCATCATAGAGCGTTGAATCACAACGAGGCTCTACATGATCAAAGATTTTGTTCTCTGTGCCCGCGCGGTGGAGAAGAACAAATTCCTCCCTGAACCAGGACTTTCCTTCTCTTTACTGGCCCCTCGAAGCACTTTCTCTTCTTCTGAGCAGCCGAACTGGCTTCTCGCACATGGTCATAACCGCAAGGCAATAGGTGAATCTATTCAGGACCAGCACAGCATCTATTTGGATTCACCACACGTGAGGATCATGACCTCACAACAGAGCACAACTCGATTATTCGCAAGAAAATCACAATTACACACGACGGCATTTGCTTTGCTAGCTAACGCGTCGCAATAGACCGGGAAGTGAGCACGGAACTCATGCCATAGCGTCAAGAGGGACACGATGCCGTTTATCCTCATCAAGGGCCGCTTCAAACCAGATATTGGAACCCCCGACGGAGACTCGGTTCGCTTCAAAGCCAACAATCCGGCACTCTGGGAAAATCTAAACGGCGCTCCTACCAGGTTGGGCTCATTGGATAAGTCCAAGAATACTGTCCAAGCACAACCTCTCAAAGGCATTGAGGCCATCAAGACAATTACTTCAACAATGGATTGGTTCCTGACACCTTTTCTTAGCCATTATTACTCCACCAATAGGAGAAATCATGCGCCAAACATTCCTCCTGTTTCTAGTATTCTTCAGCATTATATCCACCTTACACAGTACCAAGAGCGATGCCGCAAACGATACGAAGATAGTGGACCTGAATCCAGGAGAAAGCGTCGACGCCTATTTTGAAGTCAACTTATCAGGAAAACTTTTCATCTACATAGTCGCTGAACCTGGAGGTGAAGCCTGCGCAGACTTCTGGTGGATAAAATGGCCATTTGGCAGAAATGAAAACACTGGACGATTTTGCAATGAAGCCACGCTTGATATACCGGGATGGACGTCCTTAGCCATTTCCAGCAAACTTCGAGCGGGAGGGGCTAAGAATCGAGTGAAAATTGCCGTGCGAGCAAACGAAGAAGTGGCATATAAGCAAACCATTAAGTTTTAGAACAGCACCTCTCATACGATCTAAAAAGCAGCAATGGCAGGACCTACGCAAGATAGAGATCGCACAGAAACCCAACGCACGCATCTCGCAGAACTAGGAATAGCAGGCTCTGATTAGCGCCACCAACGCACGCGGTTACTGCGGCAGGGAGCACGGCAAGCACTTGCATTTAAATTGATCGGAGGGGCAATGAAAATCAAAGGGGCATGGGTAGTACTAACCCTCATTCTATCAGGATGCACCGACCCGCTTACCAAACTAATAAATGAGAAATTTCCACCTATTAACATTGAGCAACAACGTCAAGCAGCCATCGACACTACAGCTGAAGCTCTGTCAGTACTTCAAACGCCGAATATTGCCCTATCGATTAACCTGTCACATGCAGAAAAAGCGCTCAACACAGACAGTCTACATAAACAGGGGGTGACTGAGTTAAAAATCAGTGGCGAAAAGCAATTGATCCACATTCACCTAACATTCAGCAAGATATTTACAGAAGCTGATGCTGGCGACAATGCCGATATACGCAAGGTTCTAGCAACAATTCGACCAGAGATTGGAGGGGAAATAGATGTTTACACGGGCCTGTCTGGAGCAATCGCAAACGATTTGACAGCAGAACCAGAGCTACAGATTCGGCTCCTCCCGGGACTGTCTCGCATCGACGTGAAGAAGGTTAGGCTGGTTGACAAGGTAGATGCAACAAAGATTGGTGAAGTCTTGGCCACCCTGCTTAATAAGTATCGTGACAACATTACAGGGGAACTATCTCGATCACCGTTGTCTCGAATGACTGTCCCCGCTGTCTCGGACAAGCCATCCGATATGTCTCAAGCACTAAAGGTTACTAGCCCTGGCAAAGCCTTTATCGTCAATTTGAAAGCCAATCCGGTGACAGTCTCCGTAATGCTCGCAGGGATCACCTGGCTCATCAATGAGAACCAACTAACCGCCCTTTTACAATTTTCGCCGCGGGCAAAATCGCTCCCTCCACCAGCGGTCAAGATAGAAAAGACTTTTGATGCAATCAATGGTCAAATCACGGGCTTCGTTAATTCCTCTTTCGGTATTAAAGATTCAGTGAACACCACTTGGGTTGCAGTGCGCAAGGACCTCCTAGCAACCACGATGAACAGTGGCATGACGCAAGCCGCTGCATGCATGAGTGCAGCAGGAAGTTCTCATCAAGAACAGGACGCTAAGGTCCCAATGCCAGATGCAGATGGCATCACCTGTTCGTCAGACCGCAACTGTGAGTCGAACCGCACATGTACTTTCAGTGCTAATCATGACGAACGCGACTGCTCTGCTTGTTTACTTTCGGCACCCAGAGTCTGCTCCCCTAGAATCTGTGCGTTTGGCGGCTGCATCGGGGGGGGGTGCACGGGTGGCCAGTGCGTCCAACGAGGCAACGACCCAATATGCGAACTAGCGAAGGCTGCACAGAACCAAATATATCTTGCCGACGCAAACTTGCGTAAGGCGGATTGCGACCGTCTGCGAGCAATGGAAACAGCAGGCTGCCAGGCTGAAGAACTAGGCAAGAAGGTCCTCTGCGAAGCCGGGAAGGCAACGCTAAAGGCACTTCGGAAGACCGGTAACTTTGCGAACATCGACGTCGAGTCGGATATAAATTCGGACAACTTGAATGTCTGCGTGCGGGAGTTCAGCTTGTCACCTGGGCTTGAACACGTGGCCGTCCATCTTGACGTGACAGGGAAAGCTACCGCGAATGTGAACGTCAAGTTTGTGCCACTAGATATTGTTGGGCATCTGGCATGTCAATTCCCCTGGCAAGAGAAACAAAGATTTAATGCCGAACTGCGGGATTCGAGAGTTGATATCAAATCTGACATCAAGATAGATACTACACAGGAAAAGCCTCGTATCAATTTCGTCATTGACGAGACAACCGTCAAAGCGAAATTGTCTCCGGGTCCAACTGAGTTTCTGCTGAAAAGCCCAAACATGACAGTCTCGTGCGCCGGGCTTAATTTTATTAAACCGCTTTTAGTCACCTTGACGCCATTCCTGCCTGCACTTCGCGGCGATATCGATCACAAACTAGACAAGCAAGAAGTATCACTGGAACTTTCCTTGCCTGTTGTGAAAGTTGGGAATTTTAATATGCGCACGGCAGCGAGCGAAACACCTCAATCTCTCGTGCTAACAGGGACTCTCATTGAAAAACCTTGAAGCGAGAGCGTGAAGTGAGTTTAGGCCACAGCGTCAGGTTGAATAAGCAGTCGAAGAAGCTCTCTACTCCAGCTAAGAGGGGCCTAAAAACGAGATCAACGCCAACAATTGAATGCACGCCGATCCAAGCAATAGCGCCAAGCAGCAGGACGTTGTGCTTCAGATATACAATTCACCGAACGACTTGCACTACAATGACAAAGCTAGCATCGCTTCGAGTCGCAGTAAAACACAGGCCCAAATCGTAACAAGGGGAAAGTAAGCTCAAGCTCTAAGCTCTGCTTCTTTCATTATTAGCCAATGTTTTCACATTCAGATCGGATGAAATATCTCTCACCCCTGATTCTGCCAATGATTGCGTTGGCAATCCTTGCTCCTACCACTAATACGAAAGCAGGCGATTCCTACTCCAACGATCCTGCATGGAGACAAGCCGTCGATGCTGCCATTCAGCAATATATTCGCACGCATCCTGAGGCAATTGTCGAAGCAATTCAGGCCATGGAGATCAAGAAAAAAGCGGAGGAACATGAACGGTCACAGAAACAGATCACCGCACACCACACCGAACTGTTAAAGGATCCCACATCGCCAACAAGTGGGAATCCCAATGGGGATGTCACTGTTGTAGAATTTTTTGATTATAGATGTCTCTTCTGTAAACAAGCGGCTGGAGCGGTGACACAACTTCAGACAGAAGACAGAAATGTCCGCGTCGTTTACAAAGATTTCCCCATTCTGGGAGAGCTATCGGTACTGGCCGCGAAGGCTGCCCTGGCAGCCCACACACAGGATAAACACCAACAATTCCATGAGGCATTATTGGCATCTGAGGTCGAACTCACGAGGGAGGAAATGATTGCTATCGCTAAGCGAATAGGGCTGGATGTAAAAAGACTTGAAACTGCTATGCAGTCGCCAGAACTCCAAGCAACTCTTGATCGCAATCTAGCGTTAGGGTTCAAACTAGGCATTTCAGGAACGCCTGGATTTATCGTTGGCACAGAACTGAAGCCTGGAGCGCTCAACCTCAAGGAACTTAGGAATCTGGTGGAGCGGGCTCGCAAAAGTAGAGTGAAGGAAGGAAAGAGTTAGCAATCTAACATTGTGCCCTTTCTTGGGTCATCTACACTCTTACGGAAGTCACCGTGCAGCCCCCCGCAATTTAAGAAAGTCAGCAGCCAACCCACGGCAGGCTCCCTGACCATTACCGATGGCATGTCTTCCTCGCTCACAATCCCGGTAGTGATCTACCAATAGTTCAAAAGAATGGCTCTTGCCACCTATTGTCTCTCTTCACAACGATCTACGAAATGGCAATGAGGCCAACATCTTTAAGTTCTTCAATGGCTCGCGTAGCCAGGAAATCCTTCGAATTCGGCTCAATCCAAAACAACGCCTGTGTGGGATGACTAATTGGAAAGACTATGTAGTACGGGCGTAGCGTCTCTATCTCCTGCATAGATTGAGCATTGCAATGCGCCGCGCCATTACGGATTCGTTGAAGCGCCTTTGCACTTAAGTGCCCGGATGAGAACGCTGCAAGCAACCTTGCGAAATTCACGGGTCGGAGACGAGGCAATATTTTAGCCAGAACATCAACGTCACCCCATGTAGGTTCTGCACGGAGTGATGTATTTATGGAACCCCAATATGGAGGGCCTGATTGGCGCTTCGCACGAATAGCTGCACTGGATACATGGATATCACTTGTTGCATATGGTAAAGGCGGAATGGCCAGCCCCGCCCCATCAGTTGTACCGACACACGACTCAACAACACACGACCGACAAAATTTCGACCACGCCTGCCACGCCCGAGACAGTAGGCCTTCCAAGAAACACTCATCTAGCAAAGAGAAGTCGGATGAAGAGCTAAATTCAGGTTTCGTTGAAGCGAAATCACGCAAGTGGGTAGAAAGAACGTCCAGTTCCGTGCTTAGTTTCGTCCAGGCCGAGTCTAGCGGCATATAAGCTAAGCAAACGCCCCTCGAAGGGCCTGACACAACCACTTCACTCGGATTGCGCGCTGTGGTGCACGATTCCCTCCCTCTGATGCAGCATTAACGTATTCACCAAACTCGCTTAGATCCTTCTCCTCGTGTGCCGATGCTAATCGCTTAAGAGATATCAGTGCTCGTTCTCGCTCACTGAAGTACGCCCCAGTTCTTGAGATGCCTATGACTTCTTCTGTTTTCGTCAAACCAAACTGATTGTGCAAAAGCGCACAAACCAACGAATGGAAGATATGGGGCTTAGTGATATACGTTCCTTGAATTTCTGATAACTGATTTAGGACTGTATTAAGAGCCCCCCTAATCTGTTCATCCAAAACCTCACGTCCCGGAAAAATTTCATCATTCTTCTTGTAAAGTCCAAGCAACTTCGCCGGGCTAGTACTGACAATCCCCTCCTCTATCGCTAGGGCAATGTCTGCGATAAATTCTGCATCGGCCATTCGCACGACTTGCCTGCTGGTAAGAATATGCCAGTTCACAAACATCGCGCCGAACTCATCAAGGAGGGTATTTACCCAATCCTTAAATTCACCAAAGAATTCACTGTGGCGCTTCTCGGCTGCATTTAGCGGTAGAGTAAAAGCATTCATCCTTCTAAACATTTGAAGAATCTCAGAACGATTAGCATTTCTGATTACATCGACAGATACAGTATAGGAGTAGAACGCCTCCTGCTGCTCTTCAGTCAACTCATTGAAATGCTTCCCCTCCAATCCTCTAGCGTTCTTGCCAAGGACAAACTTACCATCCACGAAATCCACAATTGTGCTAATCCGCTGCTGACCATCAACAATTTCACGCCTTGGCCTCTTCGTTTCCCTATCAACACGTTCATGGAAATACAGTTTTGGAAAAGGAAACTCTTTCAGAATAGTATCAATGAAGTAACTCTTAGCCGGCGCAGGCCAAAGACCTCCTCCACGCTGATACTCAGTATTTACTACCAGCTCTCGCCTACGATACCAATCGACGATCTCTGAAATAGAGTATTTGCCTTCATCGACTTTCATAGTTTCAACCTATCCAATTTCAATTGCCCCATCTTTTATTGCCATGCACGAACTCATAACAAATATCAAATTCAATGATTCCTTCACTGCCAAAGATGTTATGTGTTACGGAATGCTATACACAACATATCCTGCCAGGATCTCCACTAAAGTCCAAGGGCTTTCTTCTGCCGCCTTCAAAACGACTTTAGTTCCTACGCAACGACTTACACGAAGGTGAGGGCCCCGCATACAAATGCTCCTTCCAAGCTTGCTTGTTTTTCTCCCTCATCACTCTGGAACTTCTCCCCTCGCCTCTGGAATTTCTCCCCAATGAGAGCGGCGTCAATTGCCAGTCATCTCTCGTCAATCGAATGAGCTATCACTCACAACTTGCTGTTATTAATCAGCACTTCATTTCCATTACAACCCCTAAAAAACCCGGCATAGTCCCTGCTGATCCCCCTCTCTATAATGCTGACGCATCCTTCCATCCTCTTGATCGAAGACAGCCCTGGCGAGCGGGAGCTGTTTCGCCTGGCGCTGAAACAAACCGGACTGGAAGTCGCGCTCTTTGCCGAGCAGGATTCCGAGACAGCGCTTCACTTTCTGAACAACCATTCAGATCTTCCCTCTCTCACCCTATTGGACTGGCACCTCGGCAAGCAGCGGGGCGATGAGTTTCTGAAACGCCTGCGGGCAGACTCCCGCCTGGCTGCCATCCCTGTCGTCGTCTTCACCACCTCCGACGATGCTTCCGACCTTTCCCTCGCCTATGCCAACGGCGCAAACGGCTACGTCGTGAAACCGGGTACCTTTGCCGAACTCGTTCAATGCACAACTGATATCTGCCGATACTGGATGGATAGAAACCGGGCGCCTCATATGGTTGCTACACAATGCTGACTCGCGCTGCGCTGAAAAATCCCTACGCCGTCTTTGCCATCTGCATGATCGCGCTCGTGCTGGGCGGGGTGTCGTACCAGAAGATGCGCGTGGACATCTTCCCGGAAATCAAGATTCCCTCGATCCTCGTCACCACCTTCTACCGCGGCATGAGCCCCAGCGAGATGGAAGGCGCCATCACGCTCAAGCTGGAGCAGCGGTTCGTCGAGGCGAGCTACGTCGAGCACATCGAATCGCAGTCGCTGGCGGGGATGAGCTATATCAAGGTCTTCTTCCAGCCGGAATACAGTATCGACTCGGCGCAATCGGAGCTGACCAGCCTGGCCTACAGCATCATCCGCCAGCTGCCGCCGGGCGTCTATCCGCCTTCGGTCTATAAGTTCGGCGTGTCGAGCCTGCCGGTAGGCCTGCTCTCGGTGAGCAGCGACACACTCGGCCCGAAAGAAATCCGCGACCTGGCCTATTTCAACATACGCCAGCAGATCGCCACGATTCCCGGCATTTCGTTCGGCCCTCCGCTGGGAGGCAAAGTCCGGCAGATCACCGTATTCATGGATCAGTCGAGGATGGTAGCGCGCGGCGTCTCGCCCTCCGACGTGGTGAAGGCGATCAATTCGCAGAGCGCGATCATTCCGGCCGGCAATATCAAGCTCGGCGACCTCGACTACTACGTCTATTCCAACAGCCTCATCGACGCAGTGGACCAGATCAACGACATCCCCATCAAAGTCGTGAACGGCACGCCGATCCTGGTGCGCGATATCGGCACGGCGGCGGACAGCGCGGCGATCCAAACCTCCATCGTGCGGGTGAACGGCCGCGAGGCGACCTACATTCCCATCACCAGGCAGGAAGGCGCGAATACGCTGGAAGTGACCGACGGGATTCGCGCGAAGCTGTCGAAGCTGACCGAAATTCCCGCCGGCACCACGGTGAAATTCCTCTACGATCAATCGCTCTATATCCGGCAGGCCATCGCCAATCTGCAGAAGGAAGGGTTGCTCGGCGCAGGCCTGGCAGGCCTCATGATCTTTCTCTTCCTCCGCAGCATCAAGGCCGCACTGGTCGTCGCCCTCGCCATTCCCCTCTCGCTCACCGCCGCGCTGGTTGCGCTCTATCTGACCGGCCAATCGGTGAACATCATGACGCTCGGCGGGTTGGCGCTGGTGATCGGCACCCTGCTGGATAACAACATCGTCGTGCAGGAGAACCTGCACCGCCATCTGGAAATGGGCAAAGACGGCCGCTCGGCAGCGGAGGACAGCGCCGTCGAGCTGACCCTGCCCATTCTCGTCGCCACGATCTGCATCCTGATCGTCTATCTGCCGATCATGTTCTTCTCCGGCATCATCAAGTACCTCTTCGTCCCGCTGGCCATGACCGTGGCCTTTGCCATGCTGGCGGACTATGCCGTCTCCATGACGGTGACGCCGGTGGTGCTGTCGCGCCTCTACCACAGCGGGCACGGGAACGGCTCACAGGAAGAGACCGACCAGAAAGACTGGTTCCGCTTCGTGCTGGCGATCTACCAGCCCCTGCTCCGCGCCGGTGTGCGCTTCAAAGGCGTCGTGATGATCCTGGCTCTACTCGCGCTGCTCGGGACCGGCGCGCTGCTTCTGCCGCGCCTCCACAGCGAGTTCTTCCCCAAGGTCGATGCCGGCAACTTCACCATGATCGTGAGCGCGCCGGAAGGTTCGCGCATCGAAAAGACGACGGCCATCGTCGCCGACATCGAGAAACTGGTGCAGGAGACGATCCCGAAGCAGGATCTGGAAGAGGTCATCTCCAACACCGGCCTCTACTTCGGCGACGCCGCGCGCTTCGCGCCCAACACCGGCAACCACACCGCCTTTGTGCTGGTGAATCTCGTGACCGGCCATGAGGGCAAGACCGAGGACTATGTCAACAGGATGCGGGAAAGGCTGCGCACCGAACTGCCCGGCGTAGAGGTGTCGTTCCAAACCGGCGGCATCATCAGCGACGTGCTGAACTTCGGCCTGCGCGCCCCGATCGACATCCAGGTGAAAGGTCCCCGGCTGGACCTCATTCGTCCGGTCGCGGAAGAGATCCAGCAGAAGATCGCCCAGGTGGCCAACACGGCGGATGTCCGCATCAAGCAAGGCAAGAGCTACCCCGAGCTGCACATCGACGTGGACCGGACCAAGGCCGCCTACTACGGCATCACTCAGGATCGCGTGATCGTGGACGTCATCACCGGAATCAGTTCCAACATCGCCTTGAGCCCGAACTTTTGGATCGATCCCAAGACCGCCAACGGCTATTTTCTGCTCGCTCAATACCCGGAGCAGTCGCTTACCAAAACAGAAGACCTATTGAACATTCCGATCATCGGCGCGCGCACCCCGCTGAACCCCACCTCCTCGCTCACGACCGCCGGCAGCGGCGGATCGATCGTCGCACTGCAGAACACGCCTTTCGCCGGACGCAACCTGGATCTCTCGAACGGCTTCTATGCCGCGGACGAGCGGCGCGGCCCGCCCGTCCTGCTCCGCGACGTGGCCTCCCTGAACATGAAGACCGGGCCGGACTCCGTCGATCACTACGACCTCTCCCGGCTGATCAACGTGCTTGTGACACCGGTCGGCAACGATCTGGGCCATGTCGCCAAGGACATCGAACGCGCCCTCGCGACGGTGACCCTGCCGAAAGACGTGACGATCCAGCTCAAAGGGGAAGTCGCCAACATGCGCTCCGCCTTCAATAATTTCGCGCTCGCGCTGCCGCTGGCGGTGCTGCTGATCTATCTGGTGATGGTCGGCCTCTTCCGCTCGTTCATCGACCCGCTGATCATTCTGGTGGCCGTTCCGCTCGGCTGGATCGGGACGATTCTCATGCTGCATTTCACCGATACGTCGGTCAACGTGGAGTCGATGATCGGGACCCTCATGATGATGGGCATCGTCGTCTCGAACAGTATTCTGCTCGTGGATTTCGCCAATCGGATGGTGCACGCCGGAGCCTCGGCGGAACGGGCCGTGTTGGAAGCGGGCAAACGGCGCATCCGGCCTATTTTGATGACCGCGCTCGCAACGATACTCGGCCTGCTGCCGCTCGCCCTGGGATTCGGCGAAGGGAACGAAACGATGGTGCCGCTGGCGCGTGCGGTCGTCGGAGGACTCGCGGTCTCCACAGTAATGACCTTGCTCGTCGTGCCCGTCATGCATGCGCTGGTGCTGGGGCGCCGGGTGCAGGCGATCGAGCCGCCGGCCGGACCTGACACAGCGGAGGAGATGTAGGACATGTTCAGACTTGTGACCGGTGCGCTGCTCACCCTGCTCATCCCGGCTGTCGGATGCCAGCAGGAATCCCCGTCGCGTCCGGAAAAACCGGTAGCCCAGGCGGCAAACGGCAATGGCGGAACCGGCGAGAGCGGCGCCCCCGTAGAGATCGACCCGACGCATCCCGTCGATGTCCAGGTCACCAAACCGTCCAGACAGATGCTGGTCTATACCATCACCCTGCCGGCCAATATCAGCCCGCGCTATCAAACGACCCTCTACGCGAAAGTCTCCGGCTATCTGAAATGGATCGGCCCGGACAAGGGCGATCACGTGAAGAAGAACCAGGTGGTGGCGATCATCGACGCGCCAGAAGTGGAAGAGCAGTACCAGCAGGCGGTGGCCGACTACAAGATCAAGAAAATCACGTTCGAACGATTGGATAAGGTGCTGCACGAATCGCCGGACGTCATCGCCAAGCAGGATGTGGATGTGGCGGAAGCGACCTACGAAGGCGCAAAAAATCTCATGCAACAACGGGCCGCCATGCGCGAGTACACCAAGGTGCGCGCGCCCTATGACGGCATCGTCACCGCCCGCTTCGCCGATCCCGGCGCCTTGATCCAGATCGCAACGTCCTCCGCGACGACCGCCATTCCCCTCTTCACCATCATGGATCTGGATACGGTGCGAGTCTATGCAAACGTGCCGCAGGACGATTCCGCCTGGATCACGCCCGGCAAGACGAAAGCGGCGGTACTCCTGAAGGAGCTGCCGGATCGTTCCTTCTCCGGCACAATTACCCGCTCGACGCTCGCCCTCGATCCTTCCACCCGCAGCCTGCTCGTGGAACTCGATCTGCCCAATCCCGACCATGTCTTGCGGCCCGGCACCTATGCGGAACTCGCACTGGACCTGCGCGAGATTCCTGAGGCGCTGGCCCTGCCGCCGCAAGCGGTGATCAGCGGGCCGAAAGGCAAATCCGTCTTCATCGTCTCGCAAGGCAAAGCCAAGTCTGTACCGATACAGACCGGCATCACGAACGGCAAGTGGATGGAGATCACCAGCGGACTGAATGGTACAGAAGACGTGGTGGTGGTCGGGAAGCGGAAACTCCTGGAAGGTTCACCGGTGCAGGCCGCCCCGTTCAAATTGCCTGAAGCCAAGCCCGCGCAACAAAAATTCGAGCGGCGTTCAGCAGGCCAGCCCCCCTCGCCATACGAAGGAGCGAAACCATGACAACCACTCGATCGACCGCATTCCTCTTCGCCATGATGCTGGCGATTCCCGCACTGGCAATGGCCCAACCGGCCGGGTCCGGTGACGGTGCGGCCAAAGGCCGCTTTCTCGGCTTGCAGCAGGCGATTGAAACCGGTCTGCAGAACCATCCCGTCGTGCAGGAAGCCAACGCCGGTCTTGCCGCCTCCAGTGCGAGGACGGATCAGACCAAGTCGCTCTACTATCCGCAAGTCTTTGCGAATGCCGACGGCACCGCCGGGTCCGGGCGTCTCAATCCCCGCTTCCTTGTCGGTGGTGGCTTGCTCCAACCCAACTTGAGCACCTATACGGCCGGGGTGCTGGCGAGCCAGCGGATCTACGATTTCGGCTTTACGAAAAATCTGGTGGAATCTTCCCAATACGGCGAGCGGGCCCAGGAACAGGACGTCAACGCCCGGCGCGCGCTCGTGATCGTCTCCATTCAACGCAGCTATTTGAACAGTCTCAAACGCCAGAAGCTCGTCCACATCGCGGAAGAAACGGTGCGGGAACGCGGGATCATTACCGGCCAGATCGAGACCCTCTATCGGCAACAGCTGAAGTCCAAACTGGATCTGGATCTGGTCAAAGTGGAGCTGGTCAATGCGGAATCGCTGCTCGTCCGCAGCCGGAATGATTTGAAATCCAGCTTCGCCGATCTCAATCGCACCATGGGCATCGCCGGGTCGGAAGACTACACGCTGGAAGACGTCACGACCGATGTGAAAATTCCTCGCGCGCTCGCTGACTTGATCTCAGACAGCCTGACCCATCCGGAGTTGAAACGAGCCAAGGAACAGACCGCATCGGCGGAGGCAAAGAAACGGGCCATGAAAAGCCAATACCTGCCGACGGTCTCCGCCATCGCGAGCGGCGGCTACTACGACACCTTCGACCCCAACCGCAATGTGACAACCGGCGGCTGGTGGTCCGCTGGCGGAATGGTCTCCATGCCGCTCTTTACCGGCGGACTTATCGAAAACCAGGTGAAGGAAGCGGCGGCCCAGCAGGCGGCGGCCCAGGCCCAGAGCAGCAACATCGAACAGGCCCTCACGCAACAGGTCACGAACGCCTATCTCGATGCGGTGACGTTCACCCAGCAGATCAAGCTGGCGGAGGAGCTGGTGAAGACCGCTCAGGAAGCCTTGAGCCTCGCCAAGCAGCGGTACAAACTCGGCCTCGGCACCATCGTGGAAGTCACGCAGTCGGAAGTGGGGTTGACCACGGCGCAAACCAAACTGGCCGAGGCGCAGTACGATTACAAAATCGCCGAAGTGACACTGGCCTATGCCGCCGGCGGCAGTGCGCAGCTGCAAATCGATCCGACTATCCGATGACAGGATGTTGAAAAGATCAGCCTGTCAGATCAGTTCTCCGGCTGGCTGCCGGAGGTCGTGGAGGAAACCGCCGGAGGAGGCGGCAGTTTGCTGAGATCGATGACCACTTCGTCCGCCCCGTTGGCCAGCACTCCGTCGATCCAGCTGCTCTGCGTGCGCCGCATCGCTTCGTGCGGCTGGAAGAACAAATCAAACCCCTTCGCCGCTGTCGGCCGCATCGGATAGCGCCGGTCGTAGATCATCCCATAGGTGGGAATCCCGTAGACGATCTGCCAGTTTCCCAATATCAGATGCAGCTCCGTGCCCTTCATGTACAGGCCGCCCGACGTCACGACACGTTTGGTCGAGGCTTGCGGCTCGCTCAGATAAAAGGTCACCCGCTCGTTGGGCTTGGCCTGGGCCAGCGCCTCCGCCAGCTGCGCCGACAGCAGCGCAATCTCCTGATCCTGAAACGCCGCCTGGAACGGCGCGTCGCCCGCAATCCAGCGTTGCAGCCAGATCCGATGCTCTTGAATGACCAGCCCTTGCAACAGAGGCCGCAGCACTTCCGGCCCCAGCGCCGCCGGATGGCTGTTGTGGCTCGGCGGCCACTCCACGAGATAGCCGCGATCCTCTTCCAGCCGCACATAGTTCACGGGATCTTCATAGATCGTCCGTGACGGCACCTGCGGAATGGCGCAGCCGGTCAGGAGGAGTAGTCCTACGAACTGAGTGCTGAGTGCTAAGCAGAGGACAAACCTCGCCACCCCGATACGCTTGGACTTGCTTCCCCGCCCAGCACTCATAGCTCAGTACCCGGCACGTTACTCCGTGATGGTGACCGTCATCTCGACGCGTTCGAAGGGATTGTCGTTCCCGTCGCGCTTCATGCCGACGACTTTGTCCGCCACATCCATCCCGCTCACGACTTCGGCAAACACCGTGTACTGCCAATCCAGAAAATTGGCATCGGCCACGCAGATAAAGAATTGCGAGCCGGCGCTGTCCGGATCGTTCGATCGGGCCATCGACACGATACCGCGCTTATGCGGCTTGCTGTTGAACTCCGCCTTCACTTTATGGCCGGGACCGCCCATGCCGTGCATCGACCGGTCGGGATTCTTGCTGTTGGGATCGCCGCCCTGAATCATGAACCCGGGAATGACGCGATGGAAGGTGGTCCCGTTATAGAAGCCCTTCTTCGCGAGATCGGTAAAGTTCTTCACATGGCCCGGCGCCACGTCGGGGAAAAATTTCAACACAATGTCGCCCAACGCCTGCCCTTTGCTCGCCACGCTGATCGTCGCCTTCGTCGTACTACCTGCGTCTGCCATATCCTGATCCTTTCATTGGTTATCGAAATCGGAATGGCGGCGGGGCCAACCCCGCATCCAATCCCTGATTGACTGCCACCCAACTCTGCCCATCGTCGCTGCGGAATACCCCTGAACTTGTCCCGGCATACAGCGGCCCAGTCCCGCCTCCGGTCATCACTTGAATCGAGAGGTTCGTCAGCCCTTTGTTCAGCGGCGTCCACTGCCGCCCCTTATCGACCGTCTTGAAAATGCCGTTGCCCGTCGCTACGATCAGCCCCTCATCGATGATCACGATGCCTCGAATGGAATCGTTGGGCAGGGCGCGGCTGATCGCCTTCCAGCTGGACCCGCCGTCTCCGCTGCGGAAAACTCCGCCGTCGAAGGTGCCGGCATAGATTCCCTGCTCCCGGTCGATGGCCAGAACCCGGATAAAATTCTCGATCATGCCCTCATGGTCTTTGAGGCCCTGTTGCATACGGACCCATCCGGTGGCGTTCTGCTTGAACCGGAGGATGCCTTTGCCCGAGGTGCCGGCGAAGAGCGTGCCGTCGGTCGACCGCACCAGTGAATGGACCAGCACGTCGTCCAACCCGGTGGTCACGATCGTCCATTTATCACCGGCTGCGTTCAAGCGATAGGCCCCGCCCGACGTCCCGGCATAGAGCCCTTCGTTGGTCACCAGCAGTGCCTTGATCTCCAGCCGCTTCAGCCCGTCGTTGATCGACTGCCAGGACTTGCCCTCATCTTTAGACCGGAACACGCCGCCCCGGAACGTTCCGGCATAGATCGCTCCGTCGCGCCCGGTCGCCATGGTGAGGATGAAGGGATCATTGATGCCGGCACCGACGCCCGTCCAGGTGCCGCCCCGGTCGCTGCTGCGGAAAATGCCGTTACCGAAAGAACCGGCATAGATCGTATCTTTGCCGGAGAGTGTCAGCGCTTGCACGCTCGCAATGGTTTGCCCGAACGGACCATCCGGCCCGAATGCCCCGCTATCCGGCACCTGCCCATGCGGAGAAGGCATATCCAGCGGCGGAGCCGGCGGCTCTGCCCCCCATGCGACCGTCGCCAGCATGCAGCACAACAGACTCAGCGATGTGCCACGCATTACGCGCGACATGAATAGCCGGCACTCATACCACATTCTTATTCCCATCCCTGTCACCCATCACTCGTCACGTCTTCACACTAACAATGTGCCGGACGCAGGCTGTTCAGAAAGGCCGTCCAGCAAGGCCGCAGCGAGCGCGGAGGCGAGGCGTACGCGGGCGGTACGTTGAGCCTCGGCGCGAAGCGAGAACGCCGCTGGCGGACTTTCTCAACAGCCTGCTAGCGCATCCGCGTTCCCGCGGTCCCGATCGGCAGATCGGGATCCAACGGAAGATCGA
>JACOEJ010000008.1:0-3171 GCA_024998645.1 Nitrospira sp. | reverse complement strand
CGCATCCGCGTTCCCGCGGTCCCGATCGGCAGATCGGGATCCAACGGAAGATCGATGCCGCCGTTGCCGTCTTTGCCGCGTCCGAAAATCCAGGCGCCCAGGATCCCGATCTCATACAACACCATCATCGGCACCGCCATCAAGAGCATGGTAAAGAGCGTGGCATCCGGTGTGACAATGGCCGAAATGATCAAGGCCGCCATGATCGCGTGCTTGCGATACTGCGCCAGCTGCTTGGCCGTGAGGACACCCGCGACTGCCAGCAGGGTAAGGGCCAGCGGCAATTCAAAGGCGCAGCCGAAAATCAGCAGGAACTTCACGTTGAAATCGATATAGGTCCCCACACTCAATTGCGGCGTGATATCCCGATCCATGCCGAAGCTGACGAAAAAGTCGATCACCAGCGGCAGAATGACCAGGTTACAAAAGACCAACCCCAGGATGAATAACCCCCCGGCCAGCAGGAACAACGGAATCGCCCAGCGCTGTTCCTTCTGCAGCAACGCCGGCTCGACGAACTTCCAGAACTGGTAGAAGATCACCGGAAGGCTGACGATCACCGCGGACAGAAAGGACACTTTGATGGAGGCAAACAGGGCTTCGGTCGGTCCGTAAAACACCAGCTGATTGGGGAAGGGCCGGTTCAGCCAGGCAACCATATCGGCGGAAAACGAAAAGGTGGCAATGAGCGCGGCCAGCAGGGTGGCCCCGATGATGATCAATCGCCGCTTGACGGTACTGATATGAGCGGCAAGCGGGTTGATAAACTGGGCCATGATGTGTGGGCACCCGGCCGCCGGACCGACCGGCGACCGGGACATTCCTTAGTGCGCGGCTTGGACGGTTCCTTGCTCGCGATATTGACGGATCAACTCCGCCATCTTGTCTTTCATTGCTAATTTTTCTTTTTGCAGATGCTTCTTCACGACTTCTTCCTGGGGCGTCAGCACATGGCGCCGTTGCAATTCGTTCAGCTCGCCGTCGAGCCGGTGATGAGTCTCCTCAAGCGATTTGAACTCACGGCTGGTCTGTCGAAGCTGGTCCGCGAGTCCCTGTTCAGTCTGCATGCCACACCTCCTGGTCGGGTTAGTGAGCGGGAACTGAGCCTCCCTTGTTGACGGGCGCAGACCTGCGCCCGGAGCCGGCGGGGATCACAATCGGCTCCATCTCCATAAGCACTGCATCTTCGACTGGATTGGAATAATATGCGGGGCGGACCGACACCTGCGTGAATCCGAAGCGCCGGTAGAGCGCGAGTGCGGCATGGTTGGACGCCCGAACCTCGAGTACGGCGCGGGTGGCCGCCTGCGTGATCCCGGTGTGTAAGGCGGAATCCACCAGGGACGCTCCGATCCCCCGACGACGCATCTCTTCTGCTACGGCAAGGTTCATCAGGCGCACTTCTTCAAACACGATCCAAAAACACAGGGACCCGACGATCGCTCCATCCGTTGTCGCTGCCTCCGCTGTCTCACGCGCCACCAGAAAGTGTGCAAACTGGTTGCCGGTCAGTTCAGCCTCCAACATTTTGCGCGTCCAGGGGGCCGAGAAGCAAGCTTCTTCCAGACGCAACAAATCAGGCAGATCGGCCAACGTGGCCGGTATGATCTGTATCGCGCTATCCACGCGTCTTCCCTGTCGAGCGGGGCTGGCGTGCCGCCCTGGCAGCGGTTTTAGTGTCCACACGGGCCTGCCGACGGGCCACCGGCGAGACGCCGCCCGATTGCTCGTAGCGGATTTCCGCTTCCGTCCGCTGGACATACAAAGGCGCCACCTGATCGCCGGCAATCTCACCCCGGCGCAGCCGTTCGATTCCTGCCTGGCCTACGGTGACGGCCGAGGGTCGCACCGGGTCTCCGGAGGCCGGAATGATCGTGACGTCCGGGCCGAGGGCCGCTCGAATAGCCGGCTCCATCATCGCCCATCCTTCACCAAACACGACGGTCTCACCAGTGAGCGTCTGGGCCAGAGCCTGCGGAGAACCGACATGCTCAGAAATGAGACGCTCAACCAGGCCATCGGTGCCCCAACGAAACACGGCCCAATAGATTTCATCTTTGCGGCTGGGAAGCACGGGGCAGATCGGACCGAATGTGCCTCTAAGCGACCAGGCCATGGCTTCCAACGTCGGGACCAAGACCAGCGGGAGATCGGTGGCCGCCCGGAGACCCAGCAACGTCGCCGTTCCCACACGCAAGCCGGTAAACGACCCAGGTCCGATGGAACACACCAGCCCGTCCAACTGATTGAGCGTCAAGTCGGCGTCGGCCAAGAGCCGGGTGATCGTCGGCAGCAAGAGCGTGCCATGCGCACCGGTGGCCTCCTGATCCTCCCGCGCCAGAACGCTGTCGTCGTCGAGGAGTGCGACGCTCTGCCAGGAAGTCGCCGTTTCGACAGCCAGGACTTTCATGACGCCGGCTCCGGCAGTGACGACCGGCGTGAAACGCGCCCGAGTTCTTCGCTCTTTAACTCCTGATTGGAAATGATTTCATGGAACGTGACCTGCACACTGCCCTGCCCCCGCCCGTCTTCCAGAGAAATCTTAAAGGGACGCAACAGGCGAGAATCGGGACTGCCATTGGCCGGGAGCGCTGTCTCCCCGATTGAGCGAAAATCCTCGTACTGGATGGAGGCATCCATTTCCCCGGCACCGTTCAACCGCTCCTCCTGCACCACCAACAAGGTACGGCGATCAAACCACATCCGCCGGAGCAGGGGCCGGTCCGTCGAGGCCGCACCGGGGCGCGGGCCAAACACATCCAATCGATACCGTGTCCCCTCTTCGACCAGTTTCGTCGTCTCGTCTTTCCCGATGGCGCTGGTGCCCAGCACACCGCCCATTGCCCACACACTGAGTTCAAACGGCCGGGCCAGCTTGCCCATCTCACTCATATCCGACTGGCGGCCGCTCAACACCCGTCCCATCGTCGGCAATCGCAGCATGTACAGCTCATCGGCCTGGACAAATTCAAAGAGCTCGCCGCCGATCGGCGTAAATCCGCGCAACCGCATGCTGTTCGGACGGCGATAGTAGACCGCCCCTTCGACGCGTGTGGAAATCGGAATCAAGCCGCCGCGCACCTTCGCGCTGAAGAGCCCTTTCATGGTCCGAATCGCCGCTTCGCGTTGACGCAGCAACGTGGCCAGCTCCTCGGCTGTCGCCTGCTTCAG
>JACOEJ010000111.1 GCA_024998645.1 Nitrospira sp. | reverse complement strand
CTTCATCAAGGCTTGACGCAGGAAGACCTGTCGTTTTTCCTCGATTCCCTCTGGGCAAGCCAGGACAAAGAGAACGACGACGACATCGTCACCCGCCTCTGGCAAAAGAACATGGCTGCGCTGACTCTTGTCACGGCGGAAGAAATTGCGAAAGCGTCCGGGGGATCGGACGCCTTCCTCAAGCTAAACCCTCTTACGACATCAGATTCAACTCTTCGGGAACTGCTCGATCAAGAACGCAAGAAGAAAAACGCGCAATCCGGGAGCAGCGAGACCCAGAGTGCTGCCCAGCAAAAAGCGCGATTCCAGTCAGGTTTGGTGGGCTACGAGGTTACAGAGGACGAACTCGCCGCGCTGGCCAAAGAGATCGAACAGGAGAACCAGCAAGACAGTACGACGTATATCCTCGACGTGCTCACCGCGATTCTCGCTTCGGAGCAATCGCCGGCCTTGCTCACAAAGCTCTGCTCCCTCTGGGGCCACGTGATCACGGCACTGGTTCAGAGTGGGAAGTGGGCCGTGCTTGAAACCGTCCTGAGCATCCTTCACGAAACCGAAGCCGTTCGTCCGGATATCTCAGAAACGCATAAGCACCACATTGCCACACTCTTGTCCGGACTGGGCAAACCGGAGCACATCAAGTCCATTGAGTCCTATTTGAACCGGACTCCGAATGCGAACACCGAAGGACTTTCCACCGTCCTCCTCATGATGGGCACAGAGGCTGTCTCCCTTCTCTGCTCGCTCTTGGCCAACCTTGAGCACTCAACCCATCAGGCAATTGTCTCCGAAACACTCCACACCTTAGCCAGAGACCACTCCGAACCGTTGCTCCGCGGTCTTACCGACCGACGACCGGTCTACGTCAGAAACCTCCTAACAATTGTCGCCAAGTGGAACAATCCGACATTCGCCGAAGCGGTTGAAAAACTCGTGCGATATCCGGATGCGCAAGTCCGCAAGGAAGCGATCCGGGTATTCGGCCTGCTCAAGCCCAACGGCAATGGCGCCCGGCTCATCCTCTGCCTGTCCGATGCCGAAGACTCCGTCCGTATCGCCGCATTGAAGTTGTTGGCCACCGGACAATACACCGCTCCGTTTCCTCAGTGGACCCCGATCCTCTCCGACGACACATTTCTGGAACGGCCGTTGAGCGAAAAACGCGGACTGTATCAAGCGATCCGCGCCACCTGCGGAGATGAAGCCATTCCCTACTGGCAGGGTCTCTTCACGGAATGGGCCTGGACCAACAGGAAGAAAAAAGAAGAATGTGCCGTGCTGGCGGCAGAAGCACTCGGAAAACTAGCCACCCCTGCCGCAATCGCCACATTAGAGCTGGGAAAGAAAAAGGGAAGCGCCGCGGTCCGCCAGGCCTGCACCATGGCGTTCTCGCAACTGCAGAAACAGTCCAAGACAAACACGCCTCAACCCGCGCTACATGAGGACGCCCGTGAGTGACTTCAAGCTCGTTCAGCCCGCCGCCAAGGACAACCAGACGCAGCCGCTGCTGACCCACGAGAAATCGCTGTCGCAAAAAATCGGCCACGGATCCGAGGCCGGCGACATCCTCGATCAGCAACTCGTGATGCTGGGCTTCCAGCTGATTACCCAACTCAACACGCTCATCAAAACCTCAAAGATTCATGGCCGGACGAACGCCGCGCTGGACAAGCCGGTTGAGACCATGCTGACCCTGATTCAAACGCTGGCCCACGATCAGCCGGTGACCCTGCGACTGCAAAACGACTTCCTGTTCCTCGGCGAAAGTCACCTGAAAGTCAACGCCCAACAGATGGCCGTCATCGGCAGCATCATCGATTCACTGAACAAGTGGAAAATCGGCGGCCTGACATTTGGTTCCACAGTAACATCGAAAGACCTTCGGGAATTCGCCTATCTCTTCGTCAGCCTGGATCCCGCCACAAAGTCCGTAGAGGACTTTAGGCAGGAACTGACGGCCCGTGAAGTTAATGGCATTGCCTTGGAAGATCCCCGCGAGCTGGAGCTAAAAGAAGATCAAGGTGCCGAATCCAATTCGGGAAAGGCGAGCGACACACCGACAGACCCCCAAATACAACACAAGATCCAGTCCAAGAATGCCTATGCTAAAGCCGCCAGTGCCGTTGGAGGGCTCGAGAAATCTGTACGAGATGGCGGCACAGTCAATTTCAAGCAGGCCAAGCGAGCGATCCAGAACATCGTGGACCTGATGATGCAGGACGAGGCTACCCTCTTGGGATTGACCACCCTGCGATGCCACGATCAATACACTCACAATCACTCGGTCAACGTCTCCTTGCTCTCGATTGCCTTGGCCAACCGTACCGGCTATCCCAAGGTCGCGCTGGCAGATCTCGGATTGGCCGCGCTGTTTCACGATATGGGCAAATCGACGATCCCCCTTGAAGTTCTGAATAAGCCCGGCGAGTTTTCCGACGAAGAATGGGTCGCGATGCGGAATCATCCGACTGAAGGCGTGCTGAGTCTCGCGGAGCTGCGCGGAATTACCAATCTCCCCGCCCGCATGGCCGCCGCCTCGTTCGAACATCACATGAATCTCGATTACTCCGGCTATCCCAAGTTGAAAACGCCCTGGAAACTGTCGCTCACCGGTCGCATCCTGATGATTGCCGACTGCTACGATGCGATGACCTCCTCACGCGTCTATCGGCGCGAACCGATGTCACCCTCCAAGGTGCTAAACATCATGTTCGGCAAGTCCGGAAAAAGTTTTGACGCGACCCTCTTGAAGCTGTTCGTCAACTGCGTCGGCATCGTACCAATTGGAAGCCTCGTCATGCTGGATACCGACGAGCTGGCCGTCGTCCTCAAACCTGCGGCCGAGCGAGCCGATGCCGAACGACCTCTGGTGAAAGTGATTGCCGATCCCGAAGGAAACCTGATGGATAGCGGCCCGGAATTGGACCTCACCAGCAAAGATGCATCCGGCGACTATCGTCACAGCATCGTGCGACTCATCGACAATACGGAGCATCAATTCGACACCAGTCGCTACTTCGTCTAGTCCCCCCTCGCTGCCTTGACAGGCCCTCATCGCCTCGTTATTCTGATTGACGCTTACCCACACATCCGTTTCATGCTTAGCCTAAGGAGTGTTCATATGCGCATCCCCGTCGTACAGACGCTTATTGCTTCCGCCTTCGTCTCTCTGCTGCTGGGCCCGCTCTCGACGACCGTGCAGGCTGCTGACGCCTTCAAGATGGGGGTTGTCGACCCGCAGATGGTTTTAGAGAAGTCGAAAGCCGGCAAGAAAGCCCTCGATGGACTCAAGGAATACGTCACCACGAGACAGAAACTGCTCTCCCGGGACGAAGAAGAACTGCGGAACTACGAAAAGCAGCTTAAAGAACAGCTTGCCAAGTTGAGCGAGGCTGAGAAGAAGGACAAAGAAGCGCAGTTCCGGACAAGAATCCAGGACTACCAAAAACGCGCGCAGGAATTTAATCAGGAACTTCAGGGCAAGCAGAAAGAACTCGTCGACGACTACATGAAGCGCATCGCCTCAGCCACACAAACAGTGGCCGAGAAGGGAGGCTTCTCGATTGTGCTCGACCGCGGGAGCGAACAGACCGTGAAAATCGTGATTTATAATAAGGATACGGTTGAACTTACGGATCAGGTGATTAAAGAATTCGACCGCGTGAACAAGTAGCGTTCCCTGACTAGGCCGGCTGTCCTGCTTCAAGCGGATAGCCGGCCTCTCTCCAAGCCTTGATTCCCCCATCCACCGAGACCACGTTCACATAGCCCATCTGCTGCAGAGCATCCGCCGCCAGCACCGACCGAAACCCGCCTCCGCAATACAACACAATCGCTGCCTGCTTCTCAGGAATCACCGTTTCGATATCCCGTTCGATGATCCCCTTACCGAGATGACATGCGCCCTTCGCATGATCCTTCGCAAACTCATGGTCTTCCCGTACGTCGATGAAGTGAAACTTCTCGCCGCGAGCCATGCGGCTTTGTACATCCGCCACCGTACATTCCTTAACGCGTGCCCTGGCTTGTTCCACTAGCTTTAGAAACCCGGGATTGTGCTTCATCCTTCCTCCTCCTGGTCAAACAATGTGGTCTGGGCTCCGCCAGGCCGCCTGAAGGTATCAGGAATCACCTCCTCACGATCGCATGCAAAACCGGCCCGTCGCCTGGCTACCACGAACAACTGCTCGATCATCTGCCAATAGGTTCCCGTTCCATGATGGCGATCAAAGAACCCTGATTCGGAGAGCCGGCCTCCTCGCACCTCGCGAAGTCGATTGGTGATTTTCGCGAACCGGTCCGGGAATGCTTCCTTGATTCGCTCCAGAAAAACGGGCTCGACGTTACCGGAAAGCCGCAGCAAGCTGAACGTCGCCGTACGTGCGCCGGCAGCCCGCGCCCGTTCAAGCAGCTCGGGCATCGCCTCATCGTTAAGGCCGGGAATCACCGGCGCGATCGAAATGCCGGTCGAGATCCCCGCCTCAGAGAGGGCCTTCATGGTCTCAAATCGCTTGCCAACTGAAGGAGCATGCGGCTCCATCTTTCTGGCCACGTCATCATCGGTAAACGGAATGCTGAAGTAAACCCGTGTCCAGGATTTCTGATGCAGCCTCGTCAACACATCCAGGTCACGGAGCACTAAGGCGCCCTTCGTAATGATCCCCACCGGGTTCCGAAAATCCGCGCACACTTCCAAACAAGCTCGCGTTAACCCATAGGAAGCTTCCAGCGGCTGATAGCAATCGGTATTCCCCGAAAATACGATCAGCTCGCCCTTCCAGGACGAACGCTCAAATGCCTGACGCAACAGATTTGCCGCATCCTCCTTCACCACCAGTTTGGACTCAAAATCGGTTCCTGCTCCGAATCCCCAATACTCGTGCGAAGGACGCGCATAGCAATAGGCACAACCATGGAAACAGCCGCGATAGGGATTGACACTCCAGCGAAAGGGCAGATCGGGACTGTCATTGCGACTCAGAATTTCCCGGCTCGCATCGTGAAAGATCTCCACTGTTGCCGTGGGAGCAGGCTCCAGCAATTCACGATGAGACGATTCAAATGGATTTGGAGGATTCGATACCGTTCGCATAGCATCATCGTGGCGACACGAATGGCGATTGTCAATCCAAGGGAATCCACCCTACGACTGCATCTCACCTTGCATCACGCGTTTCGTTGACTCTACCCAAACCCGATGCTAGATTCCTCAAAATTTCTGAGGAGTACCACGTGTACGATTTACGCCAGTTGCGGGACCATCTCGACTCAATCCGCGAACGCCTCGGCCGCCGGGGAACCGATGTCCCCTGGGACAACATGAAGACGCTGGTTGAAGAGCGTCGCAATATGACTATGCAGGTGGAACAACTCCGCAATGACCTCAAAAAAGGCTCTGACGAGGTCGCCCGGTTGAAACGGGCGAAGGAGCCGGCAGACAATGCGGTCGCCGCCATGAAGCAGGTTGGGGATCGAATCCGTGAGATTGAGGGCACGCTACGCGGTGTTGAGGAGTCTCTCGCCGATCTGAATTTGCGCATTCCGAACGTGCCGCATGAATCAGTCCCACCCGGACAGGACGCCTCGGATAATGTCGAGATCCGTCAATGGGGAACCCACCCCTCCTTCGATTTTCCGGCGAAGCCTCATTGGGAACTCGGTGAGGCTCTGGGCATTCTCGATTTCGATAGGGCATCCAAGCTCGCCGGCGCCCGTTTTGCCGTCATGACCGGCGCCGGAGCCCAACTGGAACGCGCGCTCATCAACTACATGCTGGACCGCCATACGACACAGCACGGATACCGGGAAGTGCTTCCTCCCCTGCTGGTCAATCGCGCAACGATGACCGGCACAGGGCAGCTGCCCAAGTTTGAAGAAGATCTGTTCCGTCTGAAAGACGAAGATTATTTCCTCATTCCTACAGCTGAAGTACCGCTCACAAATCTCCACCGGGATGAATTACTGGACGAAGAAGTCTTGCCGATCCGCTATACCGCCTACACGCCCTGCTTCCGCCGCGAAGCCGGGTCCTATGGGAAAGATACCCGCGGCTTGATCAGACTCCATCAGTTCAATAAAGTCGAACTCGTCTCGTTCTGTCCTCCGGATCAGTCGCAAGCTGAGCTTGAGCGCCTCACCGGTCACGCAGAAAGCATCTTGCAGGGATTAGAATTGCCCTATCGCGTCGTGACACTTTGCGCCGGAGATATGGGGTTTTCAGCAGCCAAAACGTACGACATCGAAGTCTGGCTCCCCTCACAACAACACTTCCGTGAAATCTCCTCCTGTAGCAACTTTGAGG
>JACOEJ010000110.1 GCA_024998645.1 Nitrospira sp. | reverse complement strand
CCTCTGACCTTTGGGTTATGAGCCCAACGAGCTACCAGGCTGCTCCACCCCGCAGACGGAGACTAACAAAGCGTTGAACGGCAAGTCAAGCTGAGTTGCGCCCCGTTGCATTCAGTGCAGGGCGATGTTAAAGGCATAGCATGCGTATTGTGTTTATGGGCACGCCGGAATTCGCCGTCCCCTCACTTGAGGCGCTGCTGAAATCCGATGACCAAGTTGTGGGCATCGTCACTCAACCCGATCGTCCTAAAGGTCGCGGCCAAGTCTTGACTCCGCCTCCGATCAAGCTCATTGCGCAACGAGAAGGCATACCTTTTCTCCAGCCTGTGAAGATCAAAGTGCCTGAGTTTCTCGCGGCCCTCGCAGCTTGGAAGCCTGATTTGATAGCTGTAACGGCCTATGGACGAATCCTCCATAGTCCGATCCTCACTTTGCCACCGATGGGCTGCGTGAATGTGCATGGTTCGCTATTGCCGAAATATCGTGGAGCGGCGCCAGTCCAATGGGCAGTGATCAACGGAGAGGCTGAGACCGGCATCACTACCATGATGATGGATGAAGGGATGGATACGGGAGCCATGCTCCTGCAGGAGTCTCTGCCGATCCTTCCCGAAGACACCGCCGGATCGCTGGCGCCACGTCTGGCCGAACTTGGGGGAAGGTTGTTGGTCGAGACTATCGTGCGGCTCAAGGCGGGAACGATCATCCCGCAGCCTCAGAATCATGCTCTGGCCACTTTGGCCCCGCCCTTGAAGAAAGAAGATGGGGTGATTGACTGGACGAAGAGTGCGAACAGCATCACTAATCGCGTGCGCGGTCTTTCTCCCTGGCCCGGTGCCTATACCTATATCGGTAGCGAACGGTGGATGGTGTGGAGCGCAACTCAGAGTCCTGGGAAGCCAGATGTCGTGCCTGGCACCATCATCGAGGTGACAAAGCAGTCTATCCAAGTCGCGACGGGAGACGGTGTGTTGGCGCTGAAAGAGATTCAACCGTCCAATAGTAAGCGACTCACTGTGGCGCAGTATCTGGCGGGGCATCGCGTGAGTGCAGGCCAACGTTTCGATGCAGAGCCGTCGTCGTCAGAACCACCCGTGTGACCGGCCGCATCATGTCTTCTCCTCCCGTCTCAAAATCGTCTCCCTCTCCTTCTGCAAGAGCCCGCGCGCTGGCTGCCCTGTTGATCCAGCACAAATCAGGCGACCCGCTCGATGAAGTGTGCAATCGTTTGTGGGATCGACAGGCCATGGATGGCCGTGATCGGGCCTTTGCCATGGAATTAGTCTATGGGGTGCTGCGGCGTCAGGAGACGCTTGATTGGCGTTTGGAGCCGGCACTGAAGAAACCCTTGCCCCGGCTCCCGCTGATGGTCCAGATGCTATTGCGGATGGGGATGTATCAGTTGATTTACATGGATCGTGTGCCGGCTTCTGCGGCGGTAAACGAATCCGTGAATCTGGCAAAGGCCAACAAGGCCCAGCTCGGGAGGGATTGGAGCGGCCTTGTAAATGCCGTGTTACGGACCGTGACGCGTTTGCCGGAACCGCTGTTTCCAGAGCTCCAACCGGATCCGGCCGGGGCACTCTCGATCCGCTATGCGGTGCCGCAGTGGCTCTGTACCCGCTGGGTCGAACAGATGGGAGTTGAGCGGGCGGAGGCCGCCTGTCGAACGGTGAGTGCCGTTCCGGCCCTGACACTGCGCGTCAATCGTCAGCGAGTGACTCGTGATGCGTTTCTTGAACAGCTCGTCGGCGCGGGGATTGCCGCCCGTCAGACAACCGTCAGCCCCGTTGGGGTGATCCTCGAAGAAGGTCGGGCCGTCACGACGATCCCGGGGTTTCAAGAGGGATTGTTCTATGTCGAAGACGAAGCCGCACAACTCGTTCCACTCCTACTGGATCCACAGCCGGACGAACGTATTCTCGATGTCTGTGCGGCCCCTGGAGGAAAGGCCACCCATCTGGCCGAGCTGATGTCGAATCGTGGTCAGATCGTGGCAATGGACCGTCACACCGTGCGGTTACAGGTAGTGAAAGAGAATTGCCAGCGGCTTGGGGCGACGATCATCGCTCCGGTTGTAGGGGATGCGAGAGAGCTGGGGATAGTTGCCGCTCGCCGGAAGATAGATCCCCAGATCCCGCCGCTGGGAATATTTGATCGTGTGCTGGTGGATGCTCCTTGCAGCGGTATTGGTGTGTTGCGTCGTCATCCTGATGCGAAGGGGAAAAAAGATACCGGGATGTTTGCCCGTCATCAAGTTTTACAAGGAGAGATTCTCGAACGGGCGCTCTCTGTCTTGCGGCCTGGCGGGGTGCTGGTCTATAGTACCTGTTCGACGGAACCGGAAGAGACCGAAGCAGTCATCGCCCGGTTTTGTCAGGATCATTCAGATTGTGTTCGCGAGTCCATTGTGCCGTGGCTTCCCGGTTCCGCCCTCCCCTTTATAACGGAGCAGGGTGCGCTGTCTACGATGGGAAATGCTCTCGGAATGGACGGGTTCTATGCCGTCCGGTTGAGAAAGATACAAGGTTCCCTATGAGCAGTTCGGTATTAATTGCCCCCTCGATCCTCGCAGCCGATTTCGTGCGTCTGGCTGATGAGATCGCGGCTGTGGAACGAGCCGGTGCGGATCTGCTTCATATCGATGTGATGGACGGGCACTTCGTGCCGAACCTCACGATCGGACCTCCGGTCATCGAGTCGATCAAGAAAGTCGCTAAAGTGCCGCTCGATGTGCATCTGATGATCACCAATGCGGATACGTTCATTCCTGAATTTGTGGCGGCCGGGGCTGATTACATCACGGTGCATGTCGAAGCCTGTCCTCATCTCCATCGGACGATTCAATCGATCAAGGAGCGCGGCGTTAAGGCGGGCGTGACGCTCAATCCTGCGACGCCGGTCAGTGTACTGCAGGAGATTTTGGCCGACGTCGACCTGGTGTTAATCATGTCGGTGAATCCAGGATTCGGCGGGCAGAAGTTTATTCCGTCCGTGTTGAAGAAGATTGCCGCGATTCGGGAGATGTTGGATCGTCTCCAAAGCCGGGCGTTACTCGAAGTCGACGGCGGGGTGAAACCCGACAATGCCGCGCAGATCATCGCAGCGGGAGCCAGCGTCCTGGTCGCCGGCTCGGCGATTTTTTCGAGCCGGGACTATGCCGGCACCATTGCAGCGTTGCGGGCCGCGGGGCAGCCGGCCGCCACAACCACCTCTCACGTCGCCTCCCATCGATAGGCTATTCAGGGTGGATACCTCCGCACTCATCGACAGTCTGCATCCTCTCGAAATCAAGGTCCTCATAGCCCTTGGGTCTCGTCCTGCCGGCACGGTGCTCGAAACGGAGCAGTTGGCCGCCGCCGCTGAATTAGAGCCATCCCAGCTGAGCATGGCGATTGAGTGGTTACTCGCAAAGTCTCTGCTCGTAGTCCACGCCGAAACCGTGACGCCAATGGTGTCTTTGACGAAGGTGGGCGAACAGTATGTCAGCGGCGCATCACCGATCGAGCGAGTCCTATCGGCTGCGCGCGAGGTGGCCAGTACGGGGAAGCGGCTGACCATTCCTGATCTGCAGGCGCAGGATGGATTGGATCCATCCGATGTCAGCAAAGCGGTCGGACGCTTGAAAAAAGAAGGGGTCTTGCTGATCGTCCAGGGCGGCTGCATAGAATCCACTGGCCGCCCCAGTCCTACCACTGAGGCCATCCGGGTTTTACTGCAACAGGTCAGCGAGGCTTCTCGAGAACTGAAGAGTTTCCCGGAAACCCATCGCCAGGTGATCGAAGACTATGCCGTCAAGCGCGGGAATGCCAAGGAACCATTCCGGGTGGATGATCGGGTCACTCGATCCTTCACGCTCTCTCCTGCCGGAGCAGCGGCGGCGGAGCACCTCGCCAAGGAAGGGGTGGCGGAAGAAGTCTCGCAGCTCACGCCTGAACTGTTGAAAGACGGTAGTTGGCGGAACAAGCGATTCCGCAAATACACCATCAGTCTACGCGCGCCCCGCATCGGAACCGGGAAGAAGCACCCCTATCGCGAATTTCTCGACACCGTCAAGACGAAGCTCGTGAGTATGGGGTTTCAGGAAATGCGCGGCTCGCTGGTTGAAACCGAATTCTGGAACATGGACGCGCTCTTCATGCCGCAGTTCCATCCGGCCCGCGATATTCATGACGTCTACTTTGTGAAGCAACCGACGCATGCCGCGAAGATCGCGGAGCCGTTTCTGTCACGGGTGACGAAGGCCCATCAGGACGGTGGCAAGACCGGCTCCACCGGCTGGAAGTATGTCTTCAATGCCGAACGGGCAAAGCGGTTGGTATTGCGGAGCCAGGGGACAGCAGTTTCGGCAAGGAAGCTGGCGTCGGCGCCGGCCGTGCCGGGAAAATATTTCTCGATTGCCCGCTGCTTTCGCTACGATCAAGTCGATGCCACGCATGCCACCGACTTTTTCCAGGTAGAAGGCATTGTGCTGGGTGAGGACATTAACTTCCGTACCCTGCTTGGTCTGCTGAATCTCTTTGCGCGTGAAGTGGCCCAGGCGAAGGAAGTGAAGTTCCTGCCGGCCTATTTCCCTTTTACCGAACCATCGGTCGAAATGCATGTGCGGCATCCGCGCCTGGGGTGGATGGAGCTGGGCGGAGCGGGGCTCTTCCGTGCGGAAGTCACTTTGCCGTTAGGTGTGACCGTGCCGGTTATTGCCTGGGGGTTGGGATTGGATCGAATGGCCATGGTGGCCCTGGGTATTCACGACATTCGCGAATTGTTCACTGACAATCTGGACTTGATCCGGACCACCAGAGGGATCTTCTAGCGAACGCCATGCCGACGATTTCTATTTTTAAAGACGACTTCGAATCGCTGCTGACTCTTGGTGGTCGTGCCAAGCGCTCGGTTTCGATCGAGCAATTGGAAGATTGGCTGATGCTCGTCAAGGGCGAGCTCAAGGGGCACAATACTGAAACCGGAGAGTTGCGCATCGAATTGCAGGACAGCAACCGGCCAGATCTCTGGTGTTGCGAAGGTATCGCGCGACAAATCCGTATCAAGCAACAGGGGAAACTCAAGCCCTATCCATTCTTTGCGAAGAAGGCGAAGAAGGGACACTCTCTCATTGTTGCACCGGGGCTCGAACAGGTGCGTCCCTATGTTGCCGCTTGCACAGCCAAGGGGTACCGGGTTACCGAGGAAGGATTAGCCCAACTCATTCAGACGCAGGAGAAGCTGGCGGATATCTTCGGGCACAAACGAAAGACTGTCTCAATCGGGATCTACCAGCTGTCGAAGATTGCGTTCCCGGTCACTTATGAGTTGGTCACGCCGGATCAGACGAAGTTCACACCGCTGGGGATGGGGACAGTGATGACACTGGCGGAAATCCTCATGGTCCATCCGAAAGGATTGGAGCATGGGCATATCCTGGCAGGTCAGAGTCGTTTGCCGATTCTCCGCGATGCGAAGAATCAACCCTTGTCGTTCCCGCCGATCATCAACAGCCGGGAAGTGGGGGAAGTGCGGGTGGGGGACGACGAATTGTTTGTCGAAGTGACCGGAACCGATCAGTTGATGGTCGTCCTCACGCTGAATATCTTTGCTGCCAACCTTGCCGATCGCGGCGCCACGATCGAACCGGTTGAAGTGCAATATCCCAAGAACACGCCGTTGGGTAAACGGGTTGTCACGCCACAGGATCTCGGGAATTCCAAGACGATTCAGCTCAAGACCATTGAGCAGGCACTTGGCCAGGAACTCGGCGTGAAGGTCGTCAGGCAGGCGCTCGAAGTGTACGGCTACGAGGTCTCAGCTGGGAAGGGATCGGTTAAGGCGAAGTTGCCGCCCTATAGGCAGGATCTTATGCATGCGATGGATGTAGTCGAAGATGTCGCGATCAGCCGTGGCTACGGAGAATTCGCCCCGGTGATGCCGGCGCAATTCACCGTGGGAGGGCTTTCGCGCATCGAGCAGACTTCCGATCGGGCGCGTGAGCTCATGGTTGGGTTGGGATTTCAGGAAATCATCTCCAACATTATGGGATCGCCGGAGAGCTACCGTGACACCATGCGTCTGGCTAATACAGAGTGGGGGCAGATGGTGGAAGTGGAGAATGCCATGACTCTCACCTTCTCCTGCCTACGCCAATGGATGCTGCCTTCTCTCTTGCGTGTCGAAACAGCCTCCAGCCGGGCCTTCTATCCGCACCGCTTGTTCGAGGCCGGCGATGTGGCGATTCCTGATCCCACGCATGAGCTAGGGTCACGCACAGAAACGGTGTTGGGCGCCGTCATCGCTCATGCGACTGCCCATTTTTCAGAAATCCATTCGTGCCTTGATATCCTGTTCTACCATCTGGGGAAAGAGTATAGCTTGGAGCCAGTCCAGCATCCGTCCTTCCTGGAAGGCCGCGCAGGGCGCATCGTCGTTGCAGGCAAACCCATCGG
>JACOEJ010000007.1:49702-63179 GCA_024998645.1 Nitrospira sp. | reverse complement strand
CCACCGCCACCGCGGCGACAGTTCCCGCAGAGACTTTCAAAAACTGTCTGCGTGATAAGAACATAACGGATCTCCTCCTTGCCAAAATGAATAGGTCGGATGAGTGCTTGTGAGCTCGCCGCATTCATCTTTTTCACCTCCTCTCATTCACCACGCCAGAACAGTCTTCGTAATGGCATGGCACCATGCGGCTCTATTCAAGTTGGCAACTCTCATACCGTCGCGGCGGTAGCGAGCGGCGGCGGCAACTCGTTGAATTCATAGAATTGCGTCTGGAGAACAATTCGAGGCAGTCATGGATAGTCGCGATAAACCGCGAAGAGACCACGAGAATCGAGTGGGAGCTATGCGGGGAATTACTTGGCGAATAAAAAACAAAAGGCCGGTAGAACCGGCCCCAAAACAGATGCTACTTGAGATCACTATGGCGCGGATACCAGGGTTGAGCGGCGGTCATTCGGTCCCGGTTCTACGCCAACCATTCGGACGCCATGTACTCAGCCCTTTGGATCGAACATGAGGCTGCCAATCGGCCAGACCGGCAATGATGTAAGACATCCGGTTCGCGCGCATCACGGGATCATCCATGAATCCGCAGTTGATACACCGAAACCCCTGGAGTGACAACCATGTCTTCTCCTCGTAGATACCGGTTACCATCTCACTATTCGGGACCAGCAATCCGCCGCATCGGGGACATGCCATGGGAGATCTCCTTTCCTGCCGTCGATAGCAATATCCTTTCACTGCAACTCACGATTCATCTCGGCTGCACATACTTGTCAGGGCACAGGCTCCAGAAGGCTGGAATGGTGCCCGTCATGATGGTTCAGGAGGGATTCGACGGAGTGCAGAGAGTCCACCTTCATCAATCCACGAATTCCCGACCTCTCTCTGTGACCGCGATCTTCGTCCTGTGAGATTGCCTGTTGTTGTCGTCCAGGCACTTCAGTCTCTGGCCCTGTTGAAGGAGCACCGGCGGACTGCGGGACACCGATGTCAGATTTCTGCATGGAGATACGCGTGTGGTGATAGAGCCATTGCTTCCACGATGATCCGGACTCGTGTACCAGGCTGGAAGCCTCGGCCGGGGAACTTGCATGAGACATCTGGTCTGCCGCGAGAGACTGACTCCTCGCAACGATAGAGCCGGGTAAAAACAAGAATACGGTCACTGCACTCACAGCGATGTAATTCATCGCATCGCCTCCTTCCAAGATTGAATCAGCTCGTTGCGTTCGCCGGGTTCAGGGTTGACACAGTGCTGTGTGCAGCCGAGAGGAAATCCTGCAAGTTATAGTTCAGCAGATCGGTAATCCGCTCGAGGCTCACGTCGGCTGTCAGATCCCGGCTCCAGCTGTCTACAGTGAACGCATAATGCCCTTGGCGGGAAAAGACAGTCGTGACTCTGGGTCCCCACGCGTTTTTGACCGCCGAAAGAATGCGCGGTTTGTCGTCAACCAGTACATAATGATCTGCTGGATACTGCGCCTGAATGTCTTCCAATTCATGTTCCTTGTGCACGTAGATCCGCACATGACCGCATACGGCATCGAAAAGACCCGCGCGCTCGATCTTTCGCGGTTGAAAGACCGCATCCCCGTCCGACACAAGTACAACCCGCCCGAGCTTCTGAATATGTCTTATGACTTTAAGCGCGCCGGGGAAGAGGCGATCTTCAAACGGGTAGCCGAGGAGATACCGGGAAATCATGAGGAAGTCGTGGTCGTACGGATATTCGATCCGATAGCGTTGTAGTGCGCCGAGATAATCGGCGTACCCCAGCTCGGCCCGCAATTGCATAAAGAGATTCCAATACCGTCCCTGCCCGGCATGCCCGATGCTTTTCTCAAGATAACGCCCCAGATCGACCGTGACCCGATCCGCGTCGAGCAGGGTGTTGTCGACATCCAGAAGAAAGACAACATGGTGCTGTGTCACGTGGTCATCCCCTTTCCCTATCGGCCACCCTCTGCGGCATGATTCTTTACAACGTACGCGATCTAGCTCCTGCGATCCGCAAGTCACGTGCCACTCCATCCCAAGCATGGCTCGAGTGAAGACTTTCGCTGCTTTTCGAGAAATCCTGCCAGGATCTGCGTTGAATTACATCGGGGAATCTACGGGCGAAGCAGCGCGGAGCGTGAACGCTCACGGTTTTTCGCGAGGCGCCCTACTTGTGACGGCCGGAGAAAAAATTATGACGGGGAGATCTGATCAAGCGGAGAGGATACAGTGGGCCGGGTCAGCCCCAACTTCTTCATTCGGCTACGCAGGGTACTGGGATTCATTCCCAATCGTGTGGCGGCTCCCAGCGGACCGTAAATCCGCCAGGCCGCCCATTGGAGGGCGTCGAGAATGTGCAGGCGCTCTGAATCATGCAATGTGACCGGCTGTTCACGGGCCACCGCCTGCTTGAGGCCGGGAGCCAGAACGCGTTCGTCGATTTCTACGACAGGCGTGGACGCAAGAATGGCCGCACGCTCGATAACGTTCTGCAGTTCACGAATATTTCCGGGCCAGTCATACCGCGCCAGTCGCGGCATCGCCGACGCATCAAACATGAGGTTGCCGCGGTTGAGCTTCGTCTTGCAGAGCTGAAGAAAATGTTCGGCTAAGAGCGGAATGTCCTCCCTGCGATCGCGCAACGGGGGAATCGTAATGGGGAACACCTTCAGCCGATAGTATAAATCGGCTCGAAACCGTCCCTCGGAAACGGCTTGCGCAAGATCGACGTTTGTTGCCGCGATCAGGCGCACATCCACCCGGATCGATTGCGTGCTCCCGACTCGATCGACTAGCTGGTCCTCCAGCACCCGCAACAGCTTGGCCTGGACCGACAACGGCATTTCTCCGATTTCATCAAGAAAGAGCGTCCCTTCATGCGCCAATTCAAACCGGCCGTGATGTCGCTGAACAGCACCGGTAAAGGCTCCCCGCTCATGTCCGAATAATTCACTTTCTACAAGACCGCTCGGCAGGGCCGCGCAATTGAGCCGCACAAACGGCTTCTTCTGTCGCAGGCTGCTCTCGTGTATGGCGCGTGCGACCAACTCTTTTCCTGTGCCGGTCTCGCCCATGATCAGAACCGTCGAAGGCGTCGCGGCGACGGCCTCAATCTGGGTCAGTACCGTACGAAATGCCTCGCTTTTTCCGACCAGGAGGCCGAAGTTACATTTCTGCTTAATTTCTTCGGTGAGGTAGGCATTCTGCTTGGTGAGTTGCAGACTCAACCGGGTCAGCTGCTCGTAGGCTTGAACGTTCTCAATGGCGAGACCGACCTGGATGGCGATCTGGCGCAAAAATTCCAAGGTCACGGCATCCGGCTGACCGGATGCGATGCTCCCGATGTTGAGGGTGCCCAGACAGCCTCCGCGCACAAGCAGCGGAAGATTCACCATCCGTCCAAGCCCCTCCTTGGCATAGAACTGATCCTCTAAGAACACTTGTTCCTGCTGGAGGTTCGGCCGGATATGGACTTCACGGTTGTCATAGACCCATCCCACCGCACTGCCGCTTCTTGGAATAACCGTGTCCTGTTTGAGAAACCGTTTCGGCAGACTGGTCTCAAGTGCATGGAACCGGAAGCCATCATCCTCCGATGCATATAACATGATCCCGGCTCGTTCCCACTCTACAACTTCTTTGATGTGTTCTGTGCATGCCTGCCAGAGACTATCCATCTTGCGTTGGGAATTCAGCACGTTCGTGACTTCCAGTAATGCGTGATACCGGCGATCAACTGGAGTCATAGCTGCCAACTCTTGCATGGGAGCTCCGTCATGACAGAGAACTTTAAGAAAAACTCATTCGGTCACCGTGCCGGTGACAAGAGCGCACATAGTAGCATGATATTTATCCTCAATCTTTGTCAGGAATCTCCGTGCCTCCCAAAATTCTAGATTGCATGACAAGTACCAGAATCACTGAAACAACCTCTTAATGCTTGTGGTCGTGAGCGTTTTTCATCGTGAGGAATTCGTCCATGCGATCTTTATTTTTGCAGAAATACTCTCGTTGTAACGAAATGTCGATGAGCGCACTGTGCGCAATCACTCATTTTGTTTATGAATCTAAAGATGACCGAGCAGCTACCGCAGAGGAAGGTGGCCGAGAGTAACGCACAACAAGAATCACTCGCGAACATAAAATCCCTGTATGACAACACAAAGTTTCATACAGGTCAGTATGCGATAATTGTAATTGTGTTGATCGCAGGGCTAATGGCTATCACGTCTGTTACAAAGACACATCCTGCATTGAACCGGAATGTCTTCTTCGCCATAGAATTTCTGTCATCCCCGGATTTATCAGCGGACCGTGACACTGACCGTCACAATAGACGTTCGGTATTTCGCTTGGCGGAAGCTGGCGAAGTATTGAAGATGAGGGGCAGGTTGAGGTGCCCGGGCTTTGTGAACACCAGGTTAAGAGTCGCGGCTCTGTCGAACTTATTCTTCCGAAGCGCTCACTTGCCGGGGAATCCCGGCGGAACGACTTCAAATCGGCAGTGCGGTTGCTCTCAGTTCAAAGCCACCGGAACCTAGAGTGAAATAGACTTCATCACCAGACTTATACTGAAATTCACCGTTTAGACCGGTTCGTCCCGAAAGCCCGGAGGGGCTGGAACTATAGGACAGTCCCTGCACCGGGCTATCGACAAGCACTCCCGTCAGCGTGGGAGAAGTACCAGTCCCGGCACCGTCACCGCCGCCACAGGATACGAGGACAAGGCAGGCTATCGACAAGAGCGACATTCTTGCGCTTCGCATCGTGTACCGCTCCCCTAGCTCTCCGCCCCCTGCGCCGACGATCCATAACGACGAGAAAACCGGGACCCAGGCCAAGTCCTGAAGCTTGAACTTTTCAAGAGGATACCTATTTGCAAGCAGCCTGTCATCCCCCCTTTCGGGTAGAAGCACTTCCCCCACAAACCTGTTAAAGAGAGGCAGCCCTTACGTAGAGGCCAAACTTACTGAGGAGTCACAATCCGACCTCCATCAAGAATTTCCCCTTAATATCATCTAGACAACTGCTTTTCATGAAAGGTATCCTAACTCTATGGCTGAACTTCAACATGGAGCACTCACAATGCATGTTACGAAGATCGCTCGAATGTATGTCCTCTCTGCCGCACTTCTTTCACTGGCACTTCTTTCCTGTTCCGGAGGCGGCAGTTCGAGTGGAGCCACAGCGTCATCTGCATCTCCGTTGACTCCTGCCGGGCCACCCATCACATGGACGACGAAACGGCCCATGCCGACGCCGCGCACGGAACTCGGTGTCGCCACGGTGAATAACAAGCTCTATGCGATCGGCGGGTACTCGGGAACAGCCTTACCCGGATCCGTCCTCCAGACGGTGGAGGAGTATGATCCTGCGACAGATACATGGTCGCGCAAAGCGGATATGCCCACGCCCCGCCGGCAGCTTGTGGTCGTCGCGGTCAATGGCAGAATCTATGCGATCGGTGGAGTCAATTTTACATCAGACACGAGTTCAGTCATTTACTCCTACGCCACCGAGGAATATGACCCCGCTACAGACACATGGGCAGCTAAGGCCTCCCTGCCAACCGGTGGAGGAGTAAATAACATCCTAGGCAATCGTTTTATCGGCGGAGCCGCTGCCAATGGGAAGATTTATGTCGCAGCCTACAGCAATCCGGGCTCTCCCTGGATTACACAGGCCCATGAGTATGATCCCGCCACAAATACCTGGACGAGTAAGACGGCTCCCCCTTTCAACTACACGCGCTATGCGGTCGCTTCTCATAACAACAAAGTTTATGCCCTTTCCGACATCGGAGAATTTGCGGAATATGATCCCGCCAAGGATGTGTGGACGATACGGCCTCCGACTACTACCAGTCGGTTCCGGACCGGCCTCACCTCGTCAGGAGGGAAACTGTATTCCGCTGGTGGAGGAACCGGATCATCGGCGGTCGGTACCGTCGAAGAATTCGATCCCATCACTCATAGCTGGGCTGTGCGTGCCTCTCTCCCCTCTGCCCGCACCTCTCCCTCGCTTGGAGAGATTGCCGGAAGGCTCTATGCCGTCGGAGGGGCATCAAATACCAGCGAGAGCTTTCCTGCCCCGGTGACCACGCTCGAAGAAGGCTTGCCTCCTGCTCCCGGTTCCGTCCTGCAGATTCCCATTGGAGACGCGGTCACAGCCTCAAGCGGACAAGTGACTGTCAGATGGAACTCCGTTACCGGAGCGACCTCCTACAATCTCTATATGGCATCGGATCCCAACCTGGATCGCAGCAACTACGCCAGTCTCGCCGACGGAGCAAAATTAGTCGGCGTCACCTCCCCGCACACAATTACCGGACTGGCCAACGGCAGGACGTACTACTTTTTTGTGACTGCGGCAAATGCAACATGGGAAAGCGAAGAATCGTTCGGCACCTCAGCCACGCCCGCCACCGCACCGGGCTTGCAATGGAGCACAAAGACTCCCATGCCGACACCTCGTCTTGACGCAGGAGCCGCCACGGTCAATGGGAGGATCTACGTTATTGGAGGATTTTCAGGAAGCACGCTCGCAACCACTGAAGAGTATGATCCGACCACGGATACCTGGGCGCCTAAGGCGAACATGCCTACCCCGCGCCGCGCGCCGGTCGTGGCCGCCGTCAACAACAGGATTTACGCCATCGGGGGAATGAGTTACCCCAACCGCATCGACCAGGTCCTCTATACCTATGTTACCGAAGAGTACGACCCTGCCACTAACACCTGGACAACCAAAGCTCCAATGCCTATCGGCAATGCGGTAAATTCCGTCCTTGGTAACCGATTTATTGCGGGCGCGGCCATCAACGGCAGGATCTATATCACCGTTTTCAACAACAGCGGCATTTCTCCGATTTTTTCGACGTTTGCGTATGATCCAATCGCGGACGCCTGGGACATCGGCAAAGCTCCCGTTCCATTCGGCCACAGTCAATATACTGTGACCGCACTCAATGGAATCCTGTATGCACTCAATGGCGACATCTCTGGAGCCGGCTCTTTTGCAGAATATTCACCCGCTACAGACACCTGGACCCTCAAAACTTCTCCGTTAAGAAACCTTTCCCAGGCTCGACTGATTGCCGTGCCCGCCAAAAATAAGCTCTATGCAGTAGGAGGATCTGATTCAACGAATGTGTATGATGCCGTGCAGGAATATGATCCTGCCACGAATATCTGGACCAGCCAAACATCCGTTCCTATCCCGCGTCATTCTGCGGCAACCGCTGAACTCGGCGGGAATGTCTATGCATTTGGAGGATCGCTGCTCCCCGAACGAATCGTGGCGGGTTCGACCTTTCTGAGTCCGTTCCCCTTGGCCGACGTTGAAGAGGGTCAATAAGACTGAAAAACTGACTCGTGTAACGCTGTGAGGTTGAACGGGGTAACTCATATGAGAGGGCTCCGCCGCGGACACCGAATCGCGAGTCAGTGCCGGCTTCGCGGCGCGGCTGAACCTGTTGCAGCAGAGCGGCAATCTTTCCGTGTCGCCAAGCCGGGCATATAGAGAGGTGCAACCTGTTATTTCTTCGGAGATTGTGCCAGTACACTCGCGACGCTGTCCGCTTATCGCTATTCCCCCTTAGTTCAGATTTCTTCTTCTGAATAGCCTCTTCCCTCTTTCCCGCCCTATAATTCACCTTGAACGAATCAGCCTGCATCTCACCTGCATGAGGATGTCATGAAACTTCCGCGTAAACAGGCCCTCGTGGTCCGTGACGCGATCGAGCGATGGAAACAGGACGGCGTGATTCAGGAGACACAGGCCGCAACGCTGGCCGCCACTATCGACGTGCAATACTTCGATTGGCGCAAACTCGCGAAGTACTCATTCTGGATCGCGCTGTTCTCAATCGTCTCGTCGGTAAGTGCGGCACTCTCCGATCGTTGGCTGATGGATCTCCTCCAACGGCTCTTCGACACGCCCCCGATGGCCCGATGCGTTCTGCTCGCCACCGCCGCAGGCGGGCTCTATCGGTGGGGGCTTGCCAGACGTGAACAGGCGCCCGACAAGGTCTATCGCAACGAAGCGATTTTCTTTCTCGGGGTCCTCGCCACCGCCGGAGCGATTTCTCAACTCGGCATCGCGCTCGATACGGGCAGCGGGCACTTCTCCCTTATGCTGCTGCTGTCCTTCCTGGTCTATGCGGTGCTCGGCATCGCGTTGGAAGCGAATTTGATCTGGGTGTTTGCCCTGGCCTCGCTGGGCAGCTGGATGGGCACTGAAACCGGCTATATGTCAGGGTGGGGCGCCTACTATCTCGGCATGAACTATCCGCTGCGCTTCGTCCTCTTCGGGGGACTACTGACCGCCTGCGCGCTCTCGCTGGAAACGCACTCGATCGGACAACGTTTTTTCCGCTCCACACTGGTGATGGGGTTGTTCTACCTCTTCATCGCCCTCTGGATCATGTCGATCTTCGGGAACTACGGCGACCTCCCAGCATGGGGACGGGTGAAGCAAATCGAACTGTTTCACTGGTCGATTCTCTTCGGCGCGGCAGCCGGCTGGGCCATCTATCACGGTCTACGACATGACAACGACATCACGAAAGGGTTCGGCCTGACGTTTCTCGGGATCAACTTGTATACACGTTTCTTCGAACTGTTCTGGGACAATCTGCACAAGGCCATCTTCTTCGCCGTTCTGGCGCTGAGCTTCTGGTACATCGGCAGCAAGGCCGAAACGATCTGGAATCTGGGCAAGGGAGACGAGGCACCCGGAGCGATGAACGGATGATAGAGACAGGCCCTCTCTCAGAGAGAAACGGCCTGTCCCCTACCGGCCTCCGCTAGAACTTTGCGGGAAACTGCTGGGCCAGGGCACCGGTCAAGGCGTCTGCCACGACATAGATGTGCTTCTTCATGCCGGTCCAGGTCTCACCTTCCTGGGCATACTCGCCGGCTTTCAACTGCTGAAACTGCTGTATGTGATGCGCCGCATGAGCCGTCAAGAGCCCCATCACGGCATCCTTCGGTAGATAGGGGTTGGCGCCGCTCAAGAACGTGGAGATCTCACCGGCATTGGCCGTGAGCGCCTTGATCGCCGCCTCCTGCTGCGCGGCATTCCCCGACACGGTCGCATCTAGATCATCGCGAATGGCGCCGTAATGTCCGGCTAACAGGCTGAACAGCTTGTCCGACGCCGGCTTCCCGTAAAACGGTTCAATAGACTGGGCAATCTGTTGGGCATTCGCCACCACCGCCTTTTCAGCGCTCTCGCGGGCCGCGGCATTCTTATCCATCGTGGCGACGGCCACGTTGCGGATGCCGAGGATATGACCGAGCCACAGATCGCGTAGCGCCGCCTTGGTGTCGGCGACCTTGGCCGGTGTCGCGGTGGATACGGGAGTCTGAGGCGTCGTGCAGGCAACCGACATGAGTATGAGGGCGAGGACTGACAACGAACGAAACGAGCTAACCATACGAAACCTCCTGGTTGGAAACCCCTGAATACATGACCGGGCCCGAGACTAACGGACCAAGAGACAGTTTGTCAATATATATATGTTATAAGTATATCAATAGCCAATTCGACTGACTTTCTGTATACTTCGCCAGGAGGTTTGCACCATGCGGACACAGGGTTCCCGGCGAGAACAGCTCCTAAGATTACTGCTGGAAAGAAAAACCGGTCGCACGATCGATGAACTCGCGCGCGGACTCCACGTGTCGCGCAATGCCGTTCGCCAGCATCTCACCTCCCTCATCGCAGAAGGCCTCGTCACGAAAGGCCCGGTGCAAGCGACCGGAGGCCGACCGGAACAACTCTACATGCTCAGCTCGGAAGGCCATGAGGGCTTCCCCCGCAAGTACTCCTGGTTCTCCGAGTTGCTTTTGGACTCGTTGAAATCTGAAAAGGGAGAGGCCGCGCTCATCGCGCGGTTTGAAAAACTCGGGGCCCAGGTCGGCACACAACTGCAACACGCCCAACATCTGCCGGGCCCTGCCGCTGAACGGATTACCCGCCTGGCGACGGCCATGCACGAACTCGGCTATGAGGCGTCATCGACGGCCGCCACCGGCCGGCAGCTGCCGATGATTGAGGCGTCCAATTGCGTCTTTCACCACCTCGCCACCCGTTTCCCTGAGGTCTGCCACTTCGATCTGGCCCTGCTTTCAACCTTTGTCGGACGCCCGGTCGAGCATGATGAATGTATCGTCCGTGGCGGCCATCTCTGTCGATTCAAATTCAAACCCGCTTGAGCTGCCTTCGTTTCTTCTGCTCTGCAAGTTTGACCGCAAGATTCGGATAGTGCCCTGCCCCATTCCGGCGGTATCATGATCTATGAATTCTGATGGTGAGGGAAACATGGCTTCGGTAGATGCTCAAGCAGCCTGGAACGCGGTGCTGAAGCATGACCGACGGTACGACGGGCGTTTCGTCTATGCCGTCTCGTCTACCTATATCTACTGCCGCCCTTCCTGCCCCTCCCGCCGCCCTGCCCGCCACCGCGTGAGCTTCTTTCCATCGCCGCAACAGGCAGAGGCTGCAGGCTTCCGTGCCTGCCGGCGTTGCCGGCCTCAATCTACTCAGGGCTCCCTGCCGGATCGGCGAATCGAGCAGGCCCGTCAATACCTGGACGACCATGCGGACGAGACCGTTACACTTCGCCGATTAGCCGATCACGTCACACTCAGCCCGTTTCACTTGCAGCGGGCCTTTCAGCAAACACTCGGCCTCTCACCCAAGGCTTATCAGGATGCCAAACGCATCGAACGATTCACCGCCTTGCTGAAACGCGGCGAGAGCGTCACAAGCGCGACCTACGCAGCAGGCTTCGGCTCCAGCAGTCGTGTCGCGGAACGCGTGTCGGGAGCACTCGGGATGACGCCGTCCGCCTATCGATCGGGCGGCAAAGGCGTGACTCTGCACTATGCCACAGCACTCACACCGATCGGCCAAATGCTGATCGCCGGAACGGAACGAGGGGTGGTCTCGGTGAGTCTGGGAGACAGTGAAAGAGACCTGGTCGCCTTACTCAAAGAAGCGTACCCACAGGCCACGCTCTCCCACGATCAGAAAGGATTGCAGCGACAGACACAGGCCCTGCTCCAGTGCCTCAACAGCAGGCCCCTCTCAGATTCCATGTCCCTGGATGTGCAGGCAACCGTCTTTCAACGGAAAGTCTGGAAGGCGCTCCAGGACATTCCTCGCGGATCGACTCGGACCTATCGTGAGATCGCCCGCGAGATCGGGCAACCTACGGCAGCCCGCGCCGTGGCCAGAGCCTGCGCAACCAATCCTATTGCAGTCGCCATTCCCTGCCATCGCGTCGTGCGGGAAGACGGTAATCTGGCCGGCTATCGCTGGGGATTGGAGAAAAAGAAACGGCTCCTGGCGCTCGAGCGAGAGCGCCAGGAAGACTGACTACGCTGTCTTTCGATCAACCCGAGCAGAGAACGGGATGGGCCGAGCGACACACACCATACGTTCGAAGAACCTCCACACCCCTCGGTGCGCGGCAACCAGCACTTATTGACACGCGACCGTCAGCTCCTGTTTGTAGGCAGCTGCCAGTTGTTCCATGTCACGGGCCTTTGCTCGATGCGTTTGTGCCGCCGTCAGCATTCCATTCCTCACGAACCCTTTCGGGTCGACGTACCCACCCAGTGATGCTGCTCGCCGTTCATACCTTGCCGCTTCCGCATGGTTCGCTTCAGCTTGCTCACAGTACCACTGCGCTGTCGTATGATGTTCATCTGGCTCCATCGTTCCCTGAGTAGCAGAGGCCACCTGAGGTGATATCCCTGAACAACCGAACAAACCGGCGCAGAGCAGCATGAAGCCACCAATCGCAGACACCCGCCTATTTCCCAACCTCACAATGTTGTACATAGATACCTCCATGGGCTAGATCCCACCCGGCTTAGCATTTCCCTTGAACGCAGAATACGCCCGCGGCAGTTGTGCCACTAGAAGGTAGATACCGTGTGGAGGGTGAGTCATTTCCTTGGTCTGGACCAAGGGATTTCCTTGGTACTTGAGGAAGAAGATGTGCAGGACAAAAGAAAGTGCTGACTTAGGAATCTACCGCGATCAGGCCGGTGCGAATCGCATAGCGAACGAGTCCTGCGACATCGTGAATCTCCAATCGCCGCATCAATTCGGCGCGGTGCCCTTCTACCGTCTTGACGCTCAGATTGAGCTTGCCGGCAATTTCCTTCGTGGAACCCCCTTCGGCGATCAACTTCAGCACTTCACACTGCCGCGGAGATAATGCCACGCCTTTGTTTTGCGCGGCCCCCTGCCTGAGATACTCGTCCACCACTTTCTTGGATACACTCGGCGTCAGGTAGGTCTCTCCCCGCATGACGGCCTTGAGGGCCAGCTCCAACTCCGGCGGCTCGGCTCCTTTCAAGAGGTACCCGGAGGCACCGGCCCGGAGGGCCTGGCGGACATATTCTTCGTTGGAATGCATGGAGAGGATGATGACTCGCACCTGTGGCCACGATGTGGTGATGCGGGCTGCCGCCTCAAGGCCCGAAAGTCCGGGGAGCGCGATGTCCATCAACACCAGGTTGGGTCGATCTCGTTCTACCAGTTGAATCGCGTCAGGCCCGTTTCCCGCTTCGGCAACCACCTGCACCCCGTCGAAACTCTGGAGCAGCGCACGAAGTCCGGCTCGAAAGAGCGCGTGATCGTCGGCCAACAGAACCCGCACCGCCTTTGAGGTGGCTCGCATACTCCCCCTCTCTTCTTCAAACGGCCTCATCGAACGGGATCATCGCTGACAGCTTCGTGCCCTTCCGCTTTTCCGAACTGATCTGGAGCTGTCCGTTAAAAGCCCTGATTCGTTCCTGAATCCCGATTAATCCCAAGTGCGACCGTTCCCCGGATACCTGCATCGCCTCGTTGGGAGAAAAACCGATACCATCGTCTTCGATGACCAATTTGACTCCTTTCTTGAGAGGCCGAAGCGTGACCGCCATCCGGCTTGCCTTGGCATGTCTCAAGATATTGGTCACTCCTTCCTGGACAATCCTAAAGCAGGCCACCAACGCATCGGGAGACAATCCATGGGGGATGGCCACGGAATCGACCTTTGTCCGAATCCCGGCCCGCTCCCCCTGCTTGCCGACGTACCACCGCACGGCAGAGGCCAATCCAAAGTCATCAAGCATGGAAGGACGCAAATCGAGCGCCATGTCGCGCACGCGCGCGACCGTCTGGTCGATGATCATAAAACTGTCGTTGAGGGATGTGGTCTTGCGTTTCGGGTCTGTGGTTCTCTGAATCGTTTGCAAATTCACTTTGAGTGTCGTAAAGGCCTGACCGATTTCATCGTGCAGATCCCGCGCCAACTGGCGCCGCTCTTGCTCCTGCAGACGCATCGACTGCTTGGACAGCGCTTGCAGCCGTTCATGAGCTACCAAGAGATCCTCTTCCGCCCGTCTTCTGGTCAAATAGGAGGCACAGCTGTCGGCCAACGAATTGATCAGATTCCGCTCCTCTG
>JACOEJ010000007.1:36620-49602 GCA_024998645.1 Nitrospira sp. | reverse complement strand
AGAGCACTGAGCTCCTTCACCCGTTCAACGAGAAGGTGAGCCACCCCCCCGCGTGTCGATGGGATGATCGGACTCTTCCCCATGCGCGATTTCTTCAACCCTGCTCCGCCGGCAAGCCGAGAGCCTCTTTCCGTCTTTCGCCTCAGTTGCCTTGATCTGTTCTTCAAGGTTACGGCGTGGCGTCCTGAAATGCGCGCACTAAGTCGGATACCGACAACACGCCGATGACGGTGCCGTCGGCAGTCACCGGCAAATGCCGGATCCCCTGTTTTTTCATTAAGGCCATCGCCTCAGACAGAGGCTCATCTTCCTCGATCGTCACGAACGATTTGCTCATGCAGGCCGACACAGTGGTCGTATTCGGGTCGAGTCCTTTCGCAACCGCTTTCCGGCTGAGATCGGCGTCGGTAATGATCCCGATGTAGCGGGACCCGTCATCCACCATCAGCGAGCCCACTTTATGCTTCAGCAACAGCTTCCCGGCTTCTTTCACCGTCGCCGCGCGATGGATACTCCGCACGTCATGCGACATGTAGGCCTCCACGGTCGCGCGTAACCGTCCTTTCCCGTTACGGCTGCTTTCCCGCGTAGCCTGCACCCGGCGGCGCAACTCCAGATCGGCCAGACAACTGGCAAGCACTTGGCGGCGTTGCTGAAGCGTTTCCCGCTCCACATCGTGCATGCCGCTCTCCTGGGCCTCTTCCGGGAGCATGATCGACTCCCCGCTCTTCGCATAAAAGTAGGCTTCAGCTTCTTCCGAGGCGGCGCCGAACACCTGTCCGATCAGATCCTCGGCAGCCTCGTCAAAGTCTTCCAAGGAAGCGGTCCCTCGTTTGCGCGAGAGAAACGGCTGGAACTTCACCAGCATCTGTTTGACGCGATCAATATAACGATCGAGAATATCGCTGCGTGTTAAACCGGTACGAACTCGTTTTGGCATCTGGTCCCTCCTGCGTGGTACGCCGAGGATATCGCATGCACGGGCGCAGCCTCAAGCCTCCCCCCTATGCCGCAGGCGAAATATTTGTTTCTTTTCCCACCAGTACTTTCCTGGCTCCGCCGCCACGGACGCGGTGCATCTTCTCCCGCGTGTGGTAAGGCAGCAGGCCTTCAAGCACCGCGGGAAGCTTGTCGCAAGGCACGTCTTCCATAATTTTGACCGCCAGCTTCGGATCGGGTCCCGAGCGGCCGCCGACGTAAATATCGACCGCCTCGACGACCTTCCCGTCGACTTTGGCCTTTTTCCCCAACAACCCCACATCGGCTACCAGATGATTGCCGCAGCTCGCGGGGCAGCCGGACCAGTGCATGGTAATCGGCTTGAGCGAGCTGCCCAGCCGTCCCTCAAGCGCCTTGGCCACCGCGACCGCCCGCCCCTTGCTTTCGATCACCGCCAGATTGCAGTAGTCGCTGCCGACGCAGCTGACCAGGCCTTTATAGAGAGCGGAAGGATTGTAGGCGAATTGCTTCAAGAGCGGCTCATCCGCCAGATCCCCGACGGTCCGATCGCTGATATTGGGAATGATCAGCGCCTGGCTTGGCGTAATCCTGACCTCCCCGTTACCATACTTCTCTGCCAGGCCCAGGATCTTCACGAGATCCGCCGCCTTGATCCGCCCGACCAGCACTTTCAGTCCCGCGTAGTTCATCCCCGGTTGCCGTTGACGGAAGATCCCGACATGGTCTTGCTCGCCTGTTTTCCGGGCGTCTATTCCGGCCGACGCAAGCCGTTTGCCCACACGGGTTTCGACTTCGGCGCGGAATCGGGCTTCGCCCCATTCCTCGATCAGGAACGCGAGACGGGCCTGTGTGCGATTCTCCCGCGGCCCATGATCGCGATAGATTTCCAGAATCGCGCGGCACACCGCCAACGCCTCGGTCGGATTGACGAACACCTCCAACGGCGTGGCGATCCGATAGCCGCCCGATCCCAGCTTGCCGCCCACGAGCACATTGAATCCCGCACAACGGTCGTGTCCCAGATCATAGTGCGCCGGCACGAGTGCCAGATCTTGCGTCTCCATATGCACGCAGTTATGCGGACAGCCGGTCACCGCCACATTCAGCTTCCGCGGCAGATTGGAATAGGCCGGGTTGCCGAGAATCTCTTCGTTGATCGCCCGCACCAGCGCCGTTGTCTCGACAACCTCATCCGGGTTGAAACCGGAGATGGCACAGGTCATGACGTTGCGGACATTGTCCATGCCTGTTTGCATGGAGGTCAGTCCGACCCCGTCCATCCGGGCAAAGACCGTCGGCACGTCTTCGATCTTGATGTTCCGGAGCTGGACTTGTTGTCTGGTGGTCAAATCCAGGACTCCATTGCCATAGGTCGAGGCGATCTCGGCCAGAGCCCGCAATTGGTACGATGTGGTCTGTCCCCCGGGAATCCGCACCCGCACCATGAAGAACCCTGGCGTCGGATTACGCAGAAAGAGGCCATACCACTTGAGCCGCTGGATATCGGCCTCAGGGATCGACTCCCATCCCGTTTTGGCGTACTGGGCAATCATCTCCTTCACCGCCAACCCGTCGCGCTCCGTCTTGATGACCTCGATTTTGTTCATGTTCCCTTCTCCAATGACACACGGTAATCGGCCCCGATTCGTTCGAGCACCACGAGGCCTGTACGATTGAGCCGGTCGACAACTGAGAACACCGTGACCCAGTCCAGCCCGGGCAGCCGGGTCAGATCTTCGAACGAACTCGCGCCGCATTCACGCAGCCGTTGTACTACACTATTCTCATTCGATAGGACAGCATGATCATGTGAAGTCGCCATGGCGCCCTCCCCTCTTTTTGAATCGTAGATTCAGCAGGCTTCCCTTGCCGGAACGACCCGCGGCAATTCCCTGGGCTCAATACCGGCAGCGGTATAGGGACTCGCGAACCAATACAGACCACCGACGAACAGCCCGCCGCCGACGATGTTTCCCAATACGACATAGAACTGGTTGTACCAGTAGCCCGTCCAGCTCACGGCCTCCCCATGGGGCAGAAACAATGCCATGCCGAGGAACGATTGATTGGCGACGCTATGCTCGAATCCGGTGCCGATGAAGGCGAACAGGCACCAGAAGATCAGCATTATCTTGGCCGCATCGTTCGTCGTCCGCCCGGATGTCCATACCGCCAGGCAGACAAGCCAATTACACAGCAGCCCCCGGAGGAACAGCTCCCACGCCGGCAGCGACATCTTCATGGCCGCCACGTTTCCGATCAGGTCGGCCTGCGGCCCCTTGGACAGGACGCCCGATTGGACGACCAGCCAGGCCAACGCCAGTGAGCCGACGAGGTTGCCGAACCAGGACCAGACGTTGAGCTGCACCACTTGGCCCCAAGTGAGGCTGCGCGACAGCCCGCCGATGACTCCGGTCATGTTATTGCCGGTAAACAATTCCGATCCGGCGAAAATCACCAACGTCAGGGCGATCCCGAAGGACACACCCATCACCAGCTTCAGCATCGGCGATCCTGACGTGGCCAACGGCCCGCCGAGACTGAAAATCAACGCGATGCCGAATCCCACATAGGCTCCCGCCAGAGCCGCGAGTATGAGGTAGCGCGACAGCGAGACCTCCAGAAACAGATGTTTCTTCGCCACCAACGATGCAATCCGTTCATGATCCGTTGTATACATCGACTCCTCCTTGATCGTCACTGAATCAAAAACGCACAATGGCGCCCGTCTTCCCGAATAGGAGACGGACGCCATTGTCCGCTTTCCAGCGCTCGCCGTTTCGACCTGGCAGGAACGTCGTTGTTCCCGCATCCGACAATACGTTCTTCGACAAAACTAGAACGTCTTATATTCGAGCCACTTCCCGTTCAACGTAATCTTGCAGCGGGCCTCGCCCTGACTGCCTGTCACCTTTTCCATCTCCATCGTATAGTCGATCGCGCTCATGATCCCGTCGCCGAACATTTCATTCGCCTGCTCGCGCAACGAATCCCCGTAGACTCCGATAATCTCCAGGAGGCGGTACTTGAACGGGTCTGTGGCATTGGGGAAATCCGTGCGTACCGGAAACTTGCTGAGCGACGCGGTCAGCTCGGCATCCAATCCGAGGAGTTCTCCGACCTTTTGGGCCTCATCGGGCGTCAGCTTGTGATTGCCCTGCAACGCAGCGGCCACGAACGTCGGGTTTCTTCCGACGGCTTTCGCTACTTCTGCAATCAGGACCTTCTTCGCTAATCGCTTCGCCTTGATCGCCTTCCGAATCTCGTCCTTCTCCATCTCGTTCCTCCTTCTGGTTTGTGTAGGACCCGCTTGCGCTGCTCCTTCTTCTTCCGAATTTGTCACGAAAACTTTACCAGCACCGGTGTTTCTCCGCTCCTGCCGGCACCGGACTCCCCGCTCCCGCGCCCGACATGCGCCGCATGACGAACCAGAAAGTGAATGACATGGTTGCGGATCTTATAGTAGTGCGGATGTTCGATGATGGATTCGCGTGAGCGCGGCCGAGGAATCGAGACCTCCACAATCTCACCGACGCGCGCCGAGGGTCCGTTCGTCATCAACAGGATGCGGTCGGACAACAGGATGGCTTCATCCACATCATGAGTGACCATGAACACGGTATTCCGTGAGGCATTCCACATCTGGATCAACTCCTCCTGAATGACCCCCCTCGTCAGCGCATCGATCTGTGCAAAGGGCTCATCCAGCAACAACACTTTCGGTTCGATCGAGAACGCGCGCGCCAGGCCGACCCGTTGCTTCATTCCGCCGGATAAGGCCGTCGGACGTTTCGTCTCCGCACCCTTGAGCCCGACCAGCGCGATATACTTGTTCACATGATCCGCGACCTGGGTCTGGCTCCAATCCGGATACGCCGACCGGACCGCCAACGCAATGTTCTCAAACACCGTCATCCACGGCATCAACGAAAAGTTTTGAAACACCACCATCCGATCGAGCCCCGGCCCTACCACCTCTTTTCCCTCCAGGATGACGCCCCCTTCGGACGCCGTGTCCAGCCCCGCGATGATGTTCAGCAGCGTGCTCTTGCCGCAGCCCGAATGCCCGATGACGGTGACGAATTCGCCTTGTTCAATCTTGATCGTGACGTCGTTGAAGATGCACACCTCTCCCTCCCCCGTATGGCTGGGGAACGACTTGCTGGCATGATCAATTTGCAGAAATGGCATGGGTTACTCCTGATAGGTGACGAGCCCGGCCAACTTATTGAATCCTGAGTCCAGGATGACGCCGACACAGCCGACGACGAGAATGGCGAAGATGACGCCGGAGATGTCCAGGTTATTCCACTCGATCCAGCTCAGATACCCGACCCCCAACTCGCCCAGCAGCATCTCTGCCGGCACTACCGCCACCAGGGCACTCCCGAACGAAATGCGCAGACCGTTGACGATCGTCGGAGCCGCGCCGGGAAGAATGACCTTGAAAAGACGCTTGGGCCAGGAGAGCTGGAGAATGGCCGCCACGTGCAAATAGTCTTTCCGCAGCGAATTGACCCCGAACGCCGTGGTCGCCAGCGTCGGCCAGAGCGCCGCCATGAAGACCACCAGGATCGCCGTCCATTTCGGATCTTTCACCGTATACAGCAGGAGCGGCATCCAGGCCAGCGGCGAAATCGGTTTCAAGATCTGGATGAACGGGTTCACTGCTTTGAAGAGGACCTTGTTGAGCCCCAGGAAGACACCCAAGACGACCGCCACCGCGGACGCGGCCAGAAAACCGACTCCGAATCGTGAGACCGTATAGAGCACGAGGTAGCCGATCCCATGATCGTTGGTGCCCTTTTTCACAAAGGCCTCGCTGAGTTCTTCCCGGGCTTTCTCCATGACCGCGAGGGGACCGGGAATCCCCTTCACCTTTTCCTTCTCCGGATTCCAGAGATATGTTCCGTCCGGAGAGCGAACGATGTCTCCGTTGAATTCCATCATCTGCAATTGTTCTTCGGTCAACCCTTTCCCATCGAACGCCCCCCTCAGGGTTACCAGATGCCATGCGAGCAGAAAGACGACCGCCAGAAACACCGTGATCATCCACGGACTCTCTGCCGCTTGACCGACCATCATCCTCCCCTTTGTCGGCTTCAATGCAGATCGAGCGCTTCCTGTTTCTTTCCCTACCGGCGGATCTTCCGGCACTACCGTCCCAGCTGACATGCCGACCTCCATGTAATTCCCCCCTTCATGCCATGCTGTGGATTGGGAATCCCTTTACATAGGCCTCGGGATTGGATGGATCGAACTCCTTCCCCATAATGACGTGCTTCATCGTGGTCGCCTGATGAGTCGGATACCCCAACTCCTTTGCGATACGGTCACAGTCTGCCGCCCGATACACTTGTTCGGCCACCGACTTGTAATTCACCTCGCCCTTCAGATGCCCCCAGCGCTTCATTTGCGTGAGAATCCAGATCGCCATGGAATGCCACGGATAGGGATCGAAATCGATCCGGCTCGGTTCCTTCTTGATGCTCCCGAGCCCGTCGGCATAGGTGCCCGTCAAGACCTGTTCGAGCACCGTGACCGGCTGATTCAGGTAATTCGTCGGAGCGATCGCGGCAGCGATTTCTTTGCGATGTACCGGATCGGACGCATAGTGCGTCGCGTCCACAATCGCCCTGAAGAGTGCATGAAAGGTGTTCGGATACCTGGTCGCGAACTCCTGCGACACCGTGAAGGCACAACAGGGATGCCGGTCCCAGATCTCCTTGGAAAGCTTAAAAATGAATCCCGCGTTTTCGTAGACCGCCCGTTGGTTAAAGGGATCGGGGGCCAGATAGCCATCGACGTTACCGGCCTTCAAATTAGCCACCATTTCGGGCGGCGGAACCACACGAATCTGGACGTCCTTATCGGGATGCACGCCTCCTTCAGCCAGGTAGTACCGAAGGAGATAGTTGTGCATCGAGAAATCGAACGGGACACAGAACCGAAAACCTTTCATATCGGCAGCCGTCTTCACATTCTTGTGTTTGATATGCAGGGTAATGGCCTGCCCATTGATGTTTTCGACGGCCGGCATGTAGAACGGCTTAGGAACCGATCCAACGCCCATCGAAATCGCCAAGGGCATCGGCGTCAGCATATGTGCCGCGTCGACTTCCCCGTTGATCGCCCAATCTCTGATCATCGCCCATCCGGCCGCTCGTTTGACCGACGCATTCAGACCATACTTCTTATAGAACCCCAGCGGTTCCGCCATGATGATCGGTGTGGCGCAGGTGATCGGAATGAAACCGATGCTCAAATCTTTCTTTTCCGGTTTCCCGCCGGACTCTTCCGCAAAGGCGACCAGCCGGGCGAGCGGAAACACGTCGGCGATGAACGCCGTCAGCGCGGCGGCCCCAAGCTGTGCGAGCAGTCGACGCCTGGTGGGATCCGCGGCCTGTAGGACTGCTCCGGCTACCGCGCGCTCGATGGCCGTATTGAAATGATGCGGACCGGATTCCCGCGAGGCCTCCGGCGCATCCCCGTTCTTTACCGCATCTACGTTGCCGTTCCCCATCGCTGTCATGTCTCACCTCTTCGGTTTGAGGGTCCGGTAATCGACCTGCCCGGTTGCACCGCCCCAAAAACACAAAAGGCGTCCCCCTCCCTCGCGGGAGAAGGGACGCCTTTGTCCACCTCACGACAGGTCTGCCACGACCTGCCTCTACGTGCGAGGCTTCGACGAAGAAGCCTCGCTGGCTCAGAAATTAAAAAGGCGCCCGCCACTCTTTCCAGAATGACGGACGCCTTTGTCCGTTGCCTTATGTCGAAAGCCTCGACCGAGGCGCCTTTGCCTCAATCAGCTCATGGTCGACTTGTAACACGCCCCGGGCCCGACCGTCAACCTATACTTTCGAATAGGCCGACAACCCTCTAGATGTCGTAATACAAGTAGAACTCGTACGGATGCGGGCGCAACCGCATCGTATCGACTTCCTTCGTGCGCTTGTACCCGATCCAGGCCTCGATCAGATCCTCCGTAAAGACCCCGCCCTTGAGCAGGAATTGATGATCCTTCTCGAGGTTGTTGAGCGCCTCATCCAGGCTGCCCGGCATGGTCTTAATCTTGGCCGCTTCCTTCGCCTCGAGATCGTAGAGATCCTTCTCGGCCGGTTCGCCCGGATTGATCTTGTTCTCGATGCCGTCCAATCCCGCCATCAACATGGCGGCGAACGCGAGATACGGATTGGCGCCGGGATCCGGGAAGCGCACTTCGATCCGCTTCGCCTTGGGGCTCGGGGAATACATCGGGATGCGGATACCCGCCGACCGGTTCCGGCTGGAGTAGGCCAACAACACCGGCGCTTCGAATCCGGGGGTCAACCGCTTGTACGAATTCGTCGTCGGGTTCGTGAACGCCGCGAGCGCCGGCGCATGCTTGAGAATACCGCCGATGTAGTGGAGACACATCTGCGACACGCCCGCGTACTCCTTGCCCGCGAACAACGGCTTGCCGTCCTTCCAGATGCTCTGGTGCGTGTGCATGCCCGATCCGTTGTCGCCGAAAATCGGCTTCGGCATGAAGGTCGCGGTCTTGCCGTGGCGGCGCGCGACGTTCTTGACGATGTACTTGTACATCATCATCTTGTCGGCCGTCTTGACCAGCGAATCGAAGCGGATGTCGATTTCCGCCTGACCGGCCGTGGCCACTTCGTGATGATGCTTCTCGATCGAGATTCCGGCCTTCTCCATCTCCAGAATCATCTCGGTCCGGATATCCTGCTGCGTATCGGTCGGTGCCACCGGGAAGTAGCCTTCCTTGGAACGGATCTTCCCGCCCAGGTTGACGCCATCCTGGCCCATATTCCACACGCCTTCTTCGGAATCGATAAAGTAGTATCCGCTGTGGTTCGTCTGATCGTAGCGGGCCTGATCGAAAATGAAGAACTCGGCTTCGGGTCCCCAGTAGGAGGTATCGCCGATCTTGGTGCTCTGCAGATACTTCTCCGCCTTCTGAGCGATGAAACGGGGATCGCGATTATAGGTCTCGCGGGTGATCGGATCGACCACGTTGCCGATCAGGCTCAGGGTCGGTACGGCACAGAAGGGATCCATGCACGCGGTCGAAGGATCGGGCACCACCAGCATGTCGCTGTTGTTGATCGCCTTCCAGCCGCGGATCGAAGATCCATCGAGGCCTGAACCATCCTTGAACAGGTCTTCCGTCAACTCCCCGAGTGGAATAGTAAAGTGCTGCCACGTCCCGATGAGATCCACAAACTTCAAATCCACTACTTGCACTTTGTTCTTCTTCGCATACTCCAACACTTCACGAACGTTCATCCCCTCCTCCTTTCAGGCTCCTCACAACAAGCTGCGTGAGACCTTTTCGACGGTTATGCTGCCTTCACACCCAGGAACTCTTCGATTTCCTTCCAGATGCCCTGACGCACCAGCTCGATCTGCTCCGTTTGCTCGATCTTTCTGCCCTGGGCATCGGTTACGTAAAAGACATCGGCCACTTGATCAAGCCGCGTCGAGATCCGCGCGGCATGCACCGACAAGCCCTGCCTGAAAATCGCATTGGTGATCACATAAAGCAACCCCTGCCGATCGTCGGCAAACACATCGACAATGGTATACCGCTCCGACGTTTCATTGTCGATCCGCACTTCCGTCGCCTGACGAGCCGGGCCGATCAACCGCGACGCGGACATCCTGGTGCCCCGCTGCACGACGGCCTCCACCGCTTCCTTCCCCTGCAACACCGACCGAATCATGGCCCCGATCGATTCCAGCCGATCCCGAGGCGGCGCACCCTTGTAGTCGGGATCCGTCACCTGGAACGTATCGACCACCACGCCGTCCAATCTGGTCAGAATCTGCGCATCGAGAATCTGTAATCCGTTCGCCGCCATCACCCCGGCAATCTTGGAAAAGATTCCCGGGATGACATCGTTAAACGTCACGACCGCATACTCACAGGTCCCGAGCACCTCGTTGAATTCTGAATCGACCAGCACTTCGCCTGGGGTCAACCGTCGAATCGTCGACAAATGCGACGCAATCCGTCTCGGCGACGTTCCATAGGCATAGCGCAACGGGAACTGACGCAACTGCCCCTCCACCCACTGTGATGAAATATCCGTCTGGCCGCCGGATGCGGGTTGCTGCATTACTTCAGAGACAATGCTCTTCAGCCGCTCAGGGGCATCGGCCGCTTCCCGCTCACCGGACACCTCCTGCATGGTCCGCACATAGAGTTCGATCAACAGCGACTCTTTCCATTTCGTCAAGACGCCGGGACCGACGGCGGCAATGTCGGCCGCAGTCAACACCAGGAGCTTGCGCAGCACCTCCGGCGTTCCTACTTCACGGGCGAACGGCAGCACCACCTTTTCGTCATTGGGGTCCCGGCGGAATGCGGTATGCGCCATCATGAGATGGCGGTGCACGAGAAACGCCACCGTCCGCCGCTCCGCGTCATCCAAACCCAATCGCGTGGCCATCTCCTCGGCAATCCGCCGCCCGACTTCGCTATGATCTTCCTCCTGCCCTTTCCCCATATCATGGAGAAAAACTGCAAGGTGCAGCAGATCCTTCCGCTTCACTTCCCGATAGACTTCGCCCAGCATCCCCTGATCCTGCGCGAAGGATTCGACCTTGGCGACCGCCAGCAGGCTATGCTCGTCGACCGTGTATTTATGATATTGATTGAACTGCATCAGTCCCCGCACGGACGAACAAACAGGAATCAACTTCTCCAGCACATGGGCGCAATGCATGGCCTCTAAGGTGGCGGCGGTGCCTGGCCCGGACAAAATATTCAAAAAGGTCCGGCTCACGTCCGGAGTCCGGAACCCTTCGTCTGTGAGCCCTTCCATATGGCGATGGATATCTTCCACCAGGGCCGGCTCAATCGCGACACGCTTGGAGCGCGACAGATCGAAGAGGCGCATCAGCAAGGCCGGGCTCTCAATCACCCGCGGCCGCAACTCGACCGGCACGGTCAAGACCTCACCGCTCAATACGAAATACTTTTCCAGCTTAGCCGTCGGCAGCCAGCCGGCGAGCCGCGTCCAGATCGACCGCGACTTGCACCGCTGGACAAACCTCGCCGTAGCTTCGTGCAGTCCCATCGTGTGGCGATAGTACTGTTGCATGAACTGCTCGACCGCCAGAAGATGCGGCCGGTCTTCAAATCCGAACTTTGCCGCCAGCCAGACCTGCTCTTCGAAGGAGAGAATTTCCTGCGCCATCCCGGCATGCACATGCAACAGCCCGCGGACACGGAGCAAAAACTCCCGGGCTTCACTCACCACCACATAATCCTGGCGCGACAGCATGCCACGATCCGACAACTCGCGAATCGTCGGCGCCTGATACCGGGCAATCCCGGCCCATTGCAACAGATGCAGATCGCGCAAGCCCCCCTGACTTTTCTTCACGTTCGGCTCGAGGAGATAGACCGTCTCGCCGAACTTCTCATATTCCCGACGCCGCTCGGCCAGCTTCTGATCGAGATACTTGTCGACCGCCACCGTGGCGACCTTGCGGAAATAGGCAGAGTGAAATTCCTGGAAGAGCTGCGCATTCCCGGTCAGGAACCGGGCTTCCATCATCGACGTCCGTACAGTCGCATCGCTGAGCCCGAGGCTGATGCAGTCCGGAATCGTGCGCACACTATGCCCCACCTGAAACCCGATGTCCCAGAGGGGATGCAGCACCTGCCGGACAAACTCCGGCACAATCTTCGCCGCGTCAGGACGGAACAACACCATCAGATCAATATCTGAATAGGGCGAGAGTTCCCGGCGGCCATACCCGCCGATCGCCACCAGGCAACAGTGCTGAAAGCCCGCCGTCATCATGGCATCGCCACCCTGCCGCGCGGCATTGCGATACCGTCCGATAATCAGGGCATCGACGAGATCGGTTTGTGCGATGACGATGTCTCCACCCGACGCTCCGTCCAGCAGGCGCTGCGCGATGGTCTGGCGCTGCTCCGCCAATACGGCACCGACGGCCACGCCGTCAGTGCCGGACAATGCTCCCGCCCGTTGGTCGGAACTGGAATTCACAGCGCAGTATCCCCGGTTTCTCCGGTTCTGATCCGGACGGCCATCGCCAGATCGCGGACGAAAATCTTTCCGTCCCCGATACTGCCGGTCTTGGCGGTGCGTGTAATCGTATCGAGCACCCGCTGGACCTGACTATCCTGCACCGCGACTTCGATTTTGACTTTCGGCACGAATTCAATCGTGTATTCCTGGCCGCGATAGGTTTCTTTGTGGCCTTTCTGGCGACCGAACCCCTTTACTTCTGTCACGGTCATGCCTTGCACACCGATTTCCAGCAGCGCATCTTTCACTTCATCCAACTTGAACGGCTTAACGATCGCCTCAATCATTTTCATGGTTCAGCCTCCTCACCGACAGTCTTGCGAGTCGACGGCCCGCTTTCGACGCCGCCACCCCAAGCTCCGGTATGATCGTGTAGTCAATAGTGTCATCAGCTGTTTATGAATATGCGCGCTCATCATGTTGACTCAAGTCCAACCCCGTCGATTCGTCTTCCGGGGAGACCCGCAATCCGACGCTCGCATCCACCACTTTCAAAATCAACCAGGTCCCCACCACAGAAAAGGCCGCGACGGCGACCACCATGACCGCCTGAATGCCCAACTGAGCCGCGTTGCCATAGAGCAACCCGTCCGCCCCCGCCGCATTGACGGCCTTGGACGCGAAGACCCCCGTCGCCAGGATGCCAAATACACCGCCGACACCGTGGATTCCCACGACATCAAGGGAGTCATCATAGCCCATCCTCCCCTTCCAGACAACGGCGAAATAGCACAAAACCCCTGCAAATGCACCGATTGCGATCGCAGACATCGGTCCGACATACCCGGCGCCCGGCGTCACCGTTGCCAACCCGGCCACGGCTCCGCTCGCAACACCCAGAACGGTCGGCTTACCCCGATGCATCCATTCCGTACACATCCACACGAGCGCCCCGGTTGCACCCGCTGCATGCGTGGCCAGAAATGCACTGCCTGCCAGTCCGTTGGCGCCCA